>CAISYT010000114.1 GCA_903889785.1 uncultured Caulobacterales bacterium | reverse complement strand
CCAGCGGTCGTCTGCCGCCACCCGCACGCCGGCCGCCTGCGCTGCCGACGCTAGGTCGTCGCGGGCCTGGCAGGCCGCCAGATCAATTTCGGCATGGCGCTGGAAAGCTTCAGCAACCGTCACCCGCTCCAACGGCGCAAACGGATCAGCTTCCCGGTCGCGAAAGCGGAATTGGCGCGTGCCGGCGATCTGCGCCGCCAAGGCAAGAATTTCGGCGCAATCCTGCATCAGGGTCTCATAAGGCTCGCCTGCCCGGTACCATTCCAGCATCGAGAATTCGGGGTGATGTAACGGCCCGCGTTCACGGTCGCGCCACACCCTGGCCAGGGTGAAAATCTTCGTCTCGCCGGCAGCCAGCAGGGTCTTGCACGCAAATTCGGGCGAGGTGTGCAGGTACAGCGGTGAGACCGACCCGTCCGGGCCGATGAGCTGGGTGTTCAGGGCGTGCAGATGCGCCTCATTGCCCGGAGACACCTGCAGGGCGGCGGTCTCGACCTCGGTGAAGCCCTGGCACTCGAACCAATTGCGCAGGGCCCGCGTTACGGCGCCGCGCACCCGCAGGAACGGCGCGCGGTCGGCATGATTTTGCGGAGAACGCCAGGGAAAGGGCGGGTCTGTTGGCAAGGTTTCGGGCATCCGGCGGATTGATCGGGCTGGCGAACTTGGCCCCGTCCGCTATAGGAGCAAGCAAATCCGAATTTAAGGGTCATTCATGACGAAAGTTATCGCCAGTTCGCTCCGCAAAGGTGCCGTCGTCGATATCGATGGCAAGCTCTACGTGGTCTTGAACGCCGAGAACATCCACCCGGGCAAGGGCACGCCCGTAACCCAGCTCAACATGCGCCGTATTTCCGACGGGGTGAAGATCGCTGAACGTTACCGCACCACCGAACAGGTTGAGCGCGCCTTCGTCGACGACCGCAATCACACCTTCCTCTATAGCGACGCCGAAGGGTTCCACTTCATGAACCCGGAGACTTTCGATCAGCTAGTTGCGACGCCGGAGATGATCGGCGACGCCGCGCCTTATCTGCAGGACGGCATGACCGTTGTGCTGTCGACCCACGAGGGCACGGCCATCGCCATTCAGCTGCCGCGTACCGTGGTGCTGGAGATCGCGGAAACCGAACCCTCGGTGAAAGGCCAGACCGCCTCGTCGTCCTATAAGCCGGCGATCCTGTCGAACGGTGTGCGCACGGCCGTCCCGCCCTACATAGCGCCGGGTACGCGGGTGATTATTCTGACCGAAGACAATTCCTACGTCGAACGGGCGAAAGACTAGGTGGCGATGCGAAGCTTCCGGCTTCGCAAGCCTGAGCCTTAGATTCGCAGGTCGGGGCCGGGAAGGGTTGCGTATGAAGCCGACCTCGACTGTTCTTATGGGCCTGACCTTGGTCCTCTGTGCATGCGCCAGCGCACCGCGCGATCCCGGGCCTCGCGGCTTCGACCGTCCCGACCGGCGTGGCCCCACTAGCGGGCCGAGCGTCGGCCTGCCCCGCCAACAGCTGTTCATCAGCCCCGCTGGCGAGCCCTACCGCGCCGCGCCGAGTACGCCATATCCGTTGGCGGCTTGGTGGTCGCGGATCGATCCCGGCGATACGGGCCAGGTCGATGCCGCCGCACTGGTCGCGGATGCGGCGCGGTTCTATGCCGTGCTGGACGTCAACCACGATGGGATCGTCGACGGGTTCGAGACGAGGGCCTACGAAAACACGATCGTGCCGGAAATCTTGCGGGTTGGCGGCCCAGGTGGGCTACAGGGAGCGGCACCCTACAGCCTGCTAAACGATGCAGAACCGGTGCGGTCGGCCGATGCCGATCTCGACGGCAAGGTCACCCTCGCGGAGTTTCGCCAGAAGGCCCGTGATGTCTTCATCCGGCTCGACAAGAATCATGACGGGCAATTGGCTAAGGCCGAACTGCCCACACCTATGATCGACAATGCTGATGTAAGGCGGCCGCGCGGCCAAGGTGGCGGTGGTCAGGCCAGAGGCCGCAGCAGAGCGCTCTAAAGCGTCGGGGCGATGTAGCGCACCATGTCATTGATCCCGGTCTCAAATTGCGGCGGGATCGGAGGGTCGGGTTTCACCGCGGCGAACACCGGTTCTCCTTTGAGCCATCGTGTCTCAGCATTGTCCTGCCGAAGAATGGCGGCGACGGCTGCGGTCATTTCATAGGTCTGATCGTCTAGCCCGCTCAGGCGGATGGCGGCCTTGAGTATCATGCGCTGGCTATAGAGCAGGTTGATCCAGGCACCGGGCATGGGAATCTGCGGTGGCTTTCCGTCGACGAAGCTGTCTAGGCACGCTTGCAGCTTAACCGATATGAACGCATGGCAGGCTAGGGGCCGCGAGGCGTAGATCGAGCATATCTGCTCGGTCAGCAGCGGGCAGAGAATCCGGCCCAGCCTCTCTTCGGCTTCCATGTTCCGCAGGGTTGCGTCCGCCTCTAGCACGGCAGCAATCAAGGTCGGCGTGTTGCGGATCGCGGCGGCGACGAAGAAGGCCTCTGGCGCGGTCACGGTCACATCCTGCGAGCAACAGAACGAACACCCCTTGTGGCATGCCAGATTTGGTTCCGGCGGAACCGAGCGGTCATAAAGCGTAGTCAGGTGCCCCACGGCATCCGAGCAGGGCGACCGGCTGGTGCGGTCCTGCAGCAGGCGCACGATCTGCCGCAGATGGGCACCCATCGGCCTGGGATCGTTGCCCGCAGTCATGCCTTGGGACAGGTAGGGCGCGTCCGCCTGGCGTAGCCTGCGGCGTTCGTCCCGGGATAAACGCTCGTTCGTCATTGGGAGGCAAGCTAGAGGGATGAGGGCGGTCGGACAAGCCACGATGGGCCATGCCAAGACGGCCCGACTGTCTTGATCTTGCGACTTGGGCGGGGCCTGATACGACCTCGGTCAGAAAACGGTGCGAGGGAGAATACCGGATGGTCGATGATCTTGCTGGCAAGCCCACGAACGTTGCTGCGCCGTCGCTGAATTCCGCCCAGGCGCTGGTGCAATGCCTAGCCCTGAACGGCGTCAACCGCGTTTTTCTGGTTCCTGGCGAGAGCTACCTGCCGGTAATCGACGCCCTGTTCGACGTTCGCGACCAGATAGAGGTGATCACCTGTCGGCATGAGGCGGCGGCCGCCAACATGGCCGTGGCCCATGCGCGCCTGACGGGCCGACCCGGCGTGGTCATGGTCACGCGCGGTCCCGGTGCGACCCACGCCAGCATAGGTATTCACAACGCCGAACAGGATAGCGCACCCGTGCTGCTATTCGTTGGCCAGATCGCCGCCCGCCATCGCGGCCGGGGGGCGTTCCAGGAAATCGACTACGGCCAGATGTACGGAGGCATCGCCAAGCTGGCGCTGGAAATCACCCATGCCGACCGCACTGTGGAACTTGTCAACCGCGCCCTGATCACCGCCCAGACCGGTCGCAAGGGGCCGGTGGTGATCTCCCTGCCAGAAGATGTGCTGGAGCAGGACAGTGGGGCCTACCGGCCCGTGGCGCTCAATATCGCCCGCGCCGACTTTCCGACCCATGTTCTGGAGCCGATTCGGCAAAAGCTGGCCGCTGCCAAGCGACCCCTGCTGATCCTCGGCGGCATAGGTTGGACGCAGGACGCCTGCGACAGGCTGCGCGTTTGGGCCGAGGCACTGAATCTGCCGGTGGCCCTCTCGTTCCGCCGCAAGGATACGATCGACAATAACAGCCGCGCCTATGTCGGCGACTTGGCGCTGGGGCCAAATCCAAAACTGATCGCCTGGACCAAGCGGGCCGACATGCTGCTGGTGATCGGGGCGCGCCTTGGCGAGAACCCCAGCCAGGCCTTCACCCTGTTCACGCCCAACGAGACGGCGCAGTTGATGACGCACATCCATCCGGGCGCGGAGGAACTGGGTCGCGTCTGGCCCGTGGCCATTTCTGCCGTTGCTGAACCGCCCGAGGCTGTCCAGGCTCTGACTAGTTTGGAATTAGAGCCCTTTGACGATGCCTGGCGTGCCGAGGCGCGGGCCGATTATGAGGCCTTTGCCGCGCCTATTCCCGCCGAGGGGCCGGTGAATATGTCGGAGATCGTGAACTATCTTTCGGGTGCGACGGCCGCTGACGCGATCATCTGCAGTGGCGCGGGTAATTTCGCAGCCTGGCTGGCCCGGTTTTATAAGCACCGCCGGATCCAAACCCAGCTGGCGCCAATCAGCGGCGGCATGGGGTTCGGCCTACCTGCGGCGGTGGGGGCCAAGCTGGCCTTTCCAGAGCGTGAGGTGATCTGCTTCTGCGGCGACGGTGATTTCTTGATGTGCGGCCAAGACCTGGCTACCGCCATGCGCTACGGCGTCAACGTCGTGACGGTGGTGGTCGACAACGGGGCCTATGGAACCATCCGCATGCACCAGGAGCGCGACTACCCGGACCGGATTATCGCGACTGGCCTGACTAATCCTGACTTTGCGGCCTATGCGCGGGCCTTCGGTGCCTGGGCTACGACCGTGGAACGTACCGCCGATTTCGCAGCAGCCTATGAGGAAGCCCGCGCCGCCTGCCGTCCGGCCTTGATCCATGTCAAGGTTGCACTTGAGGACATATCGCCGGGAAAGACGCTGAAAAGCATCCACGGCACCGGCGTTATTCAGCCATAGCGGCTTGCTTAGCTGTCGAGTCCCCCGAGGGTAATGGCCTTGATTTCGAGATATTCCTCGATTCCATAGCGACCGCCCTCGCGACCGATGCCAGAGAGCTTTACCCCGCCGAATGGCACGGCTTCGGACGAGATGAGGCTCTCGTTGACGCCGACCATCCCGGTCTCCAGCGCCTCGGCGACGCGGAAGATGCGGCCAATGTCGCGGCTGTAGAAATAGGAGGCCAGACCGAAAGGCGTGTCGTTGGCCAGCGCGATGGCCTCAGCTTCGCTCTTGAACTTGTACAACGGTGCCACTGGCCCGAAGATTTCTTCGTCGAACATCCGCGCCTCGCGTGGCACCTCGCTCAAGACCGTGGGTTCGAAGAAATTGCCGCCCAGGGCATCGGGCGATCCGCCAATCAGAACTTTCGCGCCCTTGGCTCGGGCATCGTCCACAAAGGCTTTTACCTTGGCTAGGGCGGCCGGATTGATCAGCGGGCCCTGGGTTACGCCGTCATCAAGACCATTGCCGACGTGAAGTCCCTTCACCGCAGCAGTGAACTTGGCGGCGAAGGCGTCGTAGACCCCCTCCTGCACCAGCATGCGGTTGGCGCAGACGCAGGTTTGGCCGGCGTTACGGTACTTGGACGCCATTGCGCCCTTAACGGCGGAGTCGAGGTCGGCGTCGTCGAACACTATGAAAGCTGCATTGCCGCCCAGCTCCATGCTGGTCTTCTTGATGGTCGGGGCGCACTGGGCCATCAGCAGGGCACCCACGCGCGTGCTGCCGGTGAAGGAAAGCTTGCGCACCAGGGGGTTCTCGCACAGCGCCTTGCCGCTCTCCGACGGCTCGCCCGTGACGATGTTGCAGACGCCCGGCGGCATGCCGGCACGCTCGGCCAGCACGCCAAGGGCCAGGGCAGAGAATGGCGTTTCGTCGGCGGGACGGATCACACCAGCACAACCGGCGGCCCAGCCGGGGCCAGCCTTGCGCGTGATCATGCCGGTTGGAAAATTCCAAGGGGTGATGGCCGCGAACACCCCGATCGGCTCCTTCTGCACGATGACGCGGCGGCCTTTCACCGGCGTTGGGATCACATCGCCATAGGCGCGCTTACCTTCCTCAGCGAACCATTCGATGAAGGCGGCGGCATAGACAATCTCGCCCCGCGCCTCTGCCAGGGGTTTGCCCTGTTCGGCGGTGAGGATGCGCGCCAGATCGTCGGTATTGGCGATCATCAGCTCGAACAGCCTGCGCAGGATTAGGCTACGCTCCTTAGCCGTCATCGCCCGCCAGCCGGCTTGAGCCTTGTGGGCGGCCTTCACCGCCGCATCGATCTCTGCCCGAGACAGTGAGGGTACGTGTCCGACGATCCCGCCCGTGGCCGGATTGCGTACAACGATGGTTTCGCCGGACGCCGCCGTCACCCAGTCGCCACCGATCAGGCAAGCTTGGCGCAACAGCGACGGGTCCTTCAGCCCCAGGGCGACGCCCGGAGCGGTAGAGCTGTCTTCCGCAGGCATGTCGTGCATGGTTCGGGCTCCGTAGGGATTGGCTGGCTTTAGGCCGGTGGCGGGGTATCGAATAGTCGGATGCGCGTCTTCAGCGCGTTGCGGATGTGGTTGCGGGAAATCTCTTCTGCCTGGTCGGGGTTGCGCGCGGCAATCGCCTTCACCAGCAGTTCGTGCTCGTTGATTGACTGGTCGCCGCGGCCGGGTACCGCCAGGGCGGTACCGGCCAGTAGGGCCAGTGAAAGGCGGAAGTTTTCCAGGGTCTGGCTCAGATAGCGGTTGCGCGCGGCGTTGCGGATCTGGGCGTGGAACATGCGGTTTGTGTGCGCCAGCTGCCTTGGCTGGCCGATCAGATTACGGTCGCGCTCGATCATCTCGTACAGCACGTCGATTTCGACCTTGGTGGCATGGTGCGCGGCCAGCCGGGCGGCGGTGCCTTCTAGCACCTCGCGCATCAGGTAGAGCTCACAGATCTGCCCATAGTCGATCGTCGCTACCACCGCGCCGTGGTGCGGCTCGTGGGCGACGAGGCCTTGCGTTTCTAGTCGCTTGAGCGCCTCGCGCACCGGGGTGCGGCTGATTTGGAAGCGCTGGGCCAGTTCCGCTTCGCGCAGGCGGGCACCGGGCGAAAGGGCACCGCTCTCTATGGCTTCGAGCAACAGGTCGTAGGCACCGGTAGCGGATGAGCGGCTTGGCTTCATTTCGCTGACGTTGGCGAACGCGAGGGACTTTTCAACGGCGCGCCGTCGCACAGAGGTCAAAGCCATGGGTCTACCTTTCATTGGGCACCCGCCCTGGGTAGAGCGCGTCAGGGTTAATTGGATGCCGGTTAACCCGCCCGACGTGCTCTGAATTTTAGAACCGAGTCCATTGCCCGTTTCAGGTGAGACCATCTCAAACGGAAAGGCTTCAGGAAAATAGGGATTTCTGCGCCGAACGCCAGCCCTGGTGGGCGCTAATGGCCCGCTCGACCGGTGCCTAGATGACGAAGAAGCCGTGGGTTCCGTCGCGGGCCAGTTGGTCCACCAGGCCAAACTCCCAGTCGAGATAGGCCTGCATGGCGGTGGCGGCGTTGTCTGTGCCCTCATAGGGTCGCCGATAGATATCGTCTGGGTCGGAGGCGGCATCGGTAAGGCCGGTTACCAGCGACCTGCCCGTGGCGGCCCAGGCGGCGGTTCCACCCTGCAGTACCCAAACCTTATGACCCGTCAGGGCGGCGAGGTCGGCGGCGGCCAGTCGTGCAAGCGCGCCGTCCGGAGAGGTCAGCACGAAATCCTTGTCGAGTGGCAGTTTGTTTAAGGCCTGCGCCAGCCGGGCGCGAACCACGAACCAGGCACCCGGGATGTGGCCCTTACGATACTGCGGTGACGTGGCAAGATCGACCACGGTCAAGTCCGCAGTTTCCATCTCGGCCACATTGATCGTCTGTGCATCCGGCAAAGTCGGGTACGATGGCGTCCACGTGTCAGTCTCCAGCTTGCCGTCGAACCCACCGTCGAGGACGTAGACCTCCCAGCCCATCTGGGCGAGCCAGGAGGCGCTAATGTCGGCGCGCGGGCCGACATCGTCGGCTAGCACGATGCGCGCGCCGCGCACCGCGGCGTTCATATCGGTTTCCTGCACCAGCTGCCCGCCGGGGGAGGACTTAAAGCCGGGGATGTGGCCGCTGGCGTATTCCTCCGGGGTGCGCACATCGAAGCGATACAGGGTGCGCGTGTCGTCTTGGATGAGCGACGCCAGCATTGCCGGATCAAGCCGCCTCACCCCTGCACGGTACGACACGGCGCGCGCCTTGGCTTTCGCATCGACCACATACTCTGGCGTGACGTCGGGGAAACGCGCGGCCTTGCCGTGGTCCAGCGCCTGGCCGGCCAGCTTCCAGCCGATCGAGCCGTTACGCAGCGCGAACACCGGATTGGGCACGCCCGCATTGATCAGCGATTGCGCGCCGATGATGCTGCGGGTTCGCCCCGCGCAGTTGACGATAATGGTCGTGGTCGGGTCGGGCGCGATCTCCCTGGCCCTGAGCACTAGCTCCGCCCCCGGCACACTCATGCCGCGCGGGATGCTCATGGTCTGGAACTCGTCGTAGCGGCGCGCGTCGAGCACCACCAGGTCGAACTCGGACTCGATCAGGGCCTTGGCTTCGGGGGCGGGCAGGGATGGCGTGTGGCGGCAGTGCTCGACCAGTTCGCCGAACGCCTTGCTGTAGGAATTGACGTCCTGGAAGAGTTCGTAACCGGCCTTGCGCCAGCCTTCCAGGCCGCCATCAAGTTCACTGACTGCGGTGTAGCCGACGCTGCTTAGCAAATGCGCTGCACGGGAGGTTAGACCCTCGCCGTTGTCGTACAGCACGATGGGCGCTGCCTTGCGCGGCACCTTGTCGAGGATTTCCAGTTCCAGCCGGCTCAGCGGAATCTGCACCGCGAATAAGGGGTGGTCCTTGGCGAAGGGATCTTCCTCACGCAGGTCAATCAGCGCGATTTCAGAGCGGGTGATCCAGGCCGCGCGCACCTGCGCCGGCGTTGTCTTGGCGGTCATGGGTTGACCGCCAGGTCCCATAGGTTGGGCATGGTTTCGTTGCCGTAGCTCGACATGAAATCATGCTGGTTGCCATCGCGGTCGTAGCGGAAACGGCGGATGGCGCTGATGTTGGCACCATAGACATGGATCGAGATCGAGGCGCGATCTTCGAAGACATTGCTCACGCGATGGATATCGCCCACGGCCGGTGAGACCACATCGAGGTCGCCGGGCTCTAGTCTGCGGGTGTCGCCGCACGCGACCGGCTTGCCGGCGTCCAGCACGAAGGGTTGGGAAAACTCAGCGTTACGCAGCATGCCGATCAGGCCCCAGGTGCGGTGCTCGTGCACCGGCGTCTTCTGCCCCGGTCCCCAGACGAAACTGACCACGCTGAACCGCTGCGCCGGGTCGCAATGCAGCAGGTATTGCTGGTAGCGTTCCTCGCTCGCCACGGCGAAGGCGTCGGGCAACCAGTCGTCGTGGCGGACGAGGTCTTTCAGCAGGGCCCCGCCGTCGGCGATCACCCGCGGCTCCTTGGGGCCCTGATCCATCAGGGCCGTGAAGTCGGTGACGAAGTCGCGCAGGCGAGAGATGGGCATGGAGCTTGTATAGCCACCGCTCCCCCCGCCGTCATCCCGGCCCTGGGCCGTAAAAGCAAGGGCCGCTCCTTGCGGAGCCGTCCTAAAGACTTTCTGCCTAGATCGTAAGCGCTAGTGGGGGACGCACTCGTAGCTGGTGGCCACGCTTGCATCGCCCTTGATATAGCGCGGATACAGCGGAAGCTGGCACATCGGCTTGGAAGCCTCGGCCTCGCCCTTTGCATTATAAGCTGTGACCGTTAGCGTGCCCGGGGCCTTGCCACTGGTCACCCAGGTGTCGAGTTCGCCGAACATGTCGACCTTGTCGGGTGCCTTAGAGCCATCCTGACGCGAGGCCGAACCGCCATGGTTCATGCCCGGATTGACGTAGAAGCGCATGAAGCTGTTGACCTTCTTCGCGCCCATCTTGGCCACGATCTTGTCGAAGTAGGCGAAGTTGCCTTCTGGCGCTACGGCGTAGTCGGCGGTGTTTTCTTTCACGATCAGCTTGCCACCGCGGGCCAGGAAGGGACCGAGATCGGGATTATTGTTGTCGGTGAAATCCGAATAATCCTGGATGCGCTTGCGGATCGCCGGGTCTTTTAGATTCAGCGGGCCGCGGAAATTGCCGTCATGCATCACGTAGTAGCGCGCCCACTGCGACGCGTTGATTTCGGTAGCCGGATCGGCGAGCGTCATGCGCTGGTCGAGCTCGATCCAGGGATTGACGGAACCAGGCAGGTCCTCGCCGCCGATGGACCAGCCCGGCAGGCCGGTGTAGCCATTCTTGAGCGGGAAGCCCCAGCTGTAGGGGTGACGCCAGGTCTGTACGGCCTTGATCTGATCGTCGGAGAGACAGTCGCCCCCCTCCTTGCCATCCTTGCAGCGGATCTTGTCGAATTTGGCGATGGCCAGGCAAGCCCGGTACTTCGAGATGATCCGGTCCTTGATGCCGTCCAGTTCGTCACACTGGCGATACGTGTCGTCGGCGAGCAGTTTGATGTGGGGCTTGTCGATATAGCCGCCGTTCACGCTGGCCAGATAGGCGTTGTACTTCGCCAGGTTGTTGCCGGTGCTCTGCAGCGCCGGCACCACGGCCACGACGCCGTCATAGTCAGCCGGATAGCGTTGCACCGCGACCATGGCCTGACGGCCGCCTTCGGACCCGCCGAAGAAGTAGAACTTGTCGGGCTTGGCACCATAGTAATCGTTGATGATGGTCAAAGCGAGGTCGTGGGCCTTCTTATTGGCACCATAGCTGTTGTTGATGACGGCCTCGGCGTTGAGGAAGAACACGCCGATTTCCGGCTTCGCATTGGGGTGGCCGCCGTCGGTGCCCAGGGTCACAAAGCCCTTGGCCAGGGGCGCGCTGCCCGGAGGCGAGTCACGCAGCAGACCGTTGGCTTGCACCAGGGTTCCGTTCAGGCCGCCGCCACCTTCCTGTACCGCCTTCTTGTTCCAGGTTTCTGGCAGGTTCAATGCCCAAAGGATGACCGTGGCGTTGTGATCCAGCGGGGCGATCTCGCCCGCAACCTTGCAATAGGCCTGGAAATTTGGCCTGGCGGCGATCCAGTCGGCCTTGGTGATCTTGGCACCATTCTGCGGCAGGGTCATGGTCGAGGCGGGATAGGAACGCCCGTTCAGTGCCTTGCAACCCGCTTCGTCTGCATGGGCCGCTGTTCCGAGTGCGACGCTTACAAGCGCAACACCGGCCAACACGGCCAGCGCCCGAGTTTTGTGAGACGCCATGAGCATCCTCCCCCATTTAATTTGGGCTGGACTGTAGGCTCAAAAGCCGAGTTTGCAACTGACTAACGGGGCGTACGTCCTCCTCTGAGAGGGCTTGCCGCAGGACGTGGAGCGCCTATCCTCGCCTCAACAAATGGGGAGAGACAACGCCATGATCCGATCCAAGTCCGGCGCGCTCGCCGCCGCCGCCGTCCTCGCCGTCGTTCTGTCCGGCGCAGGGGCCAATGCGGCCGACATGACCTGCACAAAGGATGCTCCCAATCCCTACAGGCTCGACGTCGGCTGGGCGAAAATGCCTGAGGGCCGCAAGCTGGGTTCGACCAGCGCACTTGGTATCGGTGCCGATGGCCATGTCTGGGCGGCGGAGCGCTGCGGGGCCAACACCTGCGTCGGCTCGACCCTAGCGCCGGTGATGCAGTT
>CAISYT010000113.1 GCA_903889785.1 uncultured Caulobacterales bacterium | reverse complement strand
GGCGGTGAATCGGCAGGGCCCGACCTCGCGCTCGATCTTGCGGCGTTTCCTGTCGATGGCCTTCAGCACGGAACTGCGCTCCCGGATGGCGGCCTCTTAGGCAAGGTAGCCGCCGGAAACATCGACAATCCAGAAGGTTTCCGCGCCGCGCATACAGGGGGCAAGCGCCGTCTGGCCCTTGAGCATCTGACTGAAATCTAAACGGGCCACGCCCAGCGCTCGGCCAGGCTTTCCGGCGGATCGCGCGCACGTATGACGTCAAAATTCACAGTGGGCGTCCCCGATCACGAACCTATCGCGACGTCTTAGCCCCTAAAGCCTTGCGGCGAGGTTTAAGCCGGAAGGGGTTTGGGATAGTATCATGTCTGAAATGACCAAGCCGAGCTTCTATTCGCTGTACGCCCAGGGTTTCGTCCGGGTCGCCGCCTGCACCCCCGTGGTGATCAGTGCCGATCCGTCGGCCAACGCGCGCGCCATCGTACACCTTGCCCAACAGGCCGCCGCCAAGGGTGCGGTGGTGGCTGTGTTCCCGGAGCTGTGTGTCACGGGCTATGCCATCGACGACCTGCTGTTGCAGGACGTCGTGCTGGACGCGGCCCAAGCCGCTCTGGCCGAGATTGCCGAGGCGACGAAGCATCTGACCCCAGTGCTTTTTGTCGGGGCCCCGCTCCGCAAGGACGATAGGCTCTACAACTGCGCTGTGGCGATCCACGCAGGCAAGATCCTCGGCGTAACGCCCAAGAGCTTCCTGCCCAACTACCGTGAGTTTTATGAAAAGCGCTGGTTCGCCCCGGGCGTGGGAACTGACGGCGGCCTGATCGCGGTGGCCGCCGCGACGGTGCCATTCGGACCCGACCTGATCTTCGCAGCGTCTGACCTGCCTGACCTGGCGATCCACGCCGAGATTTGTGAGGATCTTTGGTCGCCGGCGCCGCCCAGTCAGGCCGGGGCCCTGGCGGGGGCCACCCTGCTGCTGAATCTTTCGGCCAGTAACATCGTCATCGGCAAGGCCAGGTTGCGCGCCACCCTCTGCGCGGCCCAGTCGGGTCGCCTCAGCGCGGCCTATGTCTACTGCGCGGCGGGGGCGGGCGAATCCACCACCGACTTGGCTTGGGACGGCCAGGCCAGCATGTTTGAGCTGGGCGAGACTGTTTGCGAGGGCGAGCGATTTTCGCTGCAGCCAGGCCTACTGGTCGCCGATCTCGACCTGGAGCGGATTAGGCTAGAGCGGCTGCGTAATGGCACGTTCCACGATGCGGCCGTTGCCTGTGGCGAGCCTGCGCGGCGTTTCCGGCACATTCCCTTTATCGCTGCCCCACCGATGGGCGACCTGGGGCTGATGCGCAATGTCGCTCGCTTTCCGTTCGTGCCGGCCGATCCTGCCCGGCTCGATCAGGACTGCTTTGAAGCCTACAATATCCAGGTCAGCGGCTTGGTGCGGCGCCTCCAGGCGACGGGCGTTTCCAGGCTGGTTATCGGTGTTTCCGGCGGGCTCGATAGCGCCCACGCCCTGATCGTTGCGGCGCGGGCTTTTGACCTGATCGGCTTGCCCCGTGCCAATATTCTTGGCTTCACCCTGCCCGGTTTTGCCACAGGCAAGGCGTCTAAGAGCCTTGCCTGGCGTCTTATGATGGCGCTCGAAATCACCGGCGAAGAAATCGACATCAAGCCCGCCGCGCGCCGCATGCTGGCCGACCTGGGGCATCCGTTCGCCAACGGTGAACCGGTCTATGACCTGACGTTCGAGAATGTGCAGGCTGGGCTGCGTTCCGACTATCTGTTCCGCGCCGCAGGTCAGCGCGGTGCCCTGGTGCTGGGCACGGGCGACCTCAGCGAGAATGCCCTGGGTTGGCAGACCTATGGCGTCGGCGACCAGATGAGCCATTACAACCCCAATGGCGGCGTTCCAAAGACCCTGATCCAGCATCTGATCTGCTGGACCTCGGTGCGAGGGGGATTTGCGCCAGCCGTGAACAAGGTGTTGCAAACCATCGTCGCGGCCCAAATCAGCCCCGAACTGGTGCCGGCCGATGCGGCCGGGGTGAGCCAAAGTACTGAAGCCGTTGTCGGGCCCTACGCTCTGCAAGATTTCAACCTGTATTACATTCACCGCTATGGACTGCGGCCCAGCAAGGTTGCCTTCCTGGCTTATCATGCCTGGGGCGACGCTGCGGCGGGATCTTGGCCCGAGGCGATCCCGGTGTATGGGCGGCTCGCCTATGATTTGAAGACCATTCGGCACTGGCTGGAGGTGTTCTTGGTGCGCTTCTTCCAGACAAGCCAGTACAAGCGATCGGCCATGCCTAATGGGCCCAAGGTTTCCGGCGGCGGGGCGCTATCGCCGCGTGGTGACTGGCGTGCGCCCTCAGATGTGACCGCTGCCGCTTGGCTCGCCGAGCTCAAGGTAGGCATGGGCGACGCTGCGGACTGAGGCGGAACACCAGGTTTTGCAATGCCGCCGACCGCCTAGGGCTCAGGTAGGGTCGTGTTCGGCGACCCAATGCCCAGGCGACGTCTCAATCAGTCTTGGCGTGTAGACGGGGTCCTCTTGTAGCCGCGATCTGAGGAAGCGCAGTTGCGCGCGGGGGTCCAGGGCGCTGCCGGGTTCATCCTGAAGCAGGACACGCGCCCGCGATCGTTCACTTGCCGGGTTTGGAATCGGGGCAGCGGCAAGCAGGGCGCGGGTATAGGGGTGGCCGGGCGCGGCATAGACAGCCTGGCTGGGCCCCT
>CAISYT010000112.1 GCA_903889785.1 uncultured Caulobacterales bacterium | reverse complement strand
AAGTCAGGTTACCGGAACCAGCCTGGGTCAGGCTGCCCGCACCCGAAAGCACACCCGAATAGGTGGCATTGTCCGAGCGATTAAAGATCAGGCTACCGGCCGACAAAAGATTGCCGTTGAGCGCACCCGTGGTGCCGCCGGACCCTACCCGCAACGTGCCACCGGTCATCGTGAAGAGCCCGGTGCCATTCATAGCCAAATCGCTCTCCAAGATGATCGTACCGCCACCCATGGTGATGTTTGCGGCGTTCGTGGCCGTCAAACCACCGGCCAAAATAAGGGAGCCGCCATTGGAAGATCCACCAAGGGTCAAGGTCCCATCCGTTACTGAAATCGCATTCAGCAAACGTGAGTTCTTGTCACGCGTAGCGTCAGTATAGGTATTCAAGATAGAATTAGCGGTCACCGTGATGCTCCCAGTGCCAAAGGCGTTGGTGTCCGCCCCTCTCACTCCCACAAACTGGATGATACCTCCGGAAAGGATGATGTTCGTCGTGGAAGCACTCATATCACCCTGTACCCAAAGCAAACCAGCACCTTTCTTGACAAAGGTCCCTGCGCCCGAGATGGTCCCCGTCGATGCGCTCGTGGAAGCAGCGCCAGTGCCGATAGCCTGGTTTGTAGTGTTATCTAGCGTAAACGTAAGCCCAGAGCCGATCTGAAGATTGCCGGTGGAGTTAAGCGTCGTGGCTGTGACCGAGGCGTTGAGCGCCAAGGTGGAACCAGTTGCGAGCACAAAAGACGTCGAAGCCAAAGAAGCTCCCGACGCTAAGGTCAACGTACCGGCCGATACGGTCGTCGTACCCGTGTAGGTGTTCGCGCCCGATAAAGTCAGGTTGCCCGTGCCCGCCTGGGTCAGGCTGCCCGCACCCGAAAGCACACCCGAATAGGTGGCGTTGTCCGAGCGATTGAAGATCAGGCTACCGGCCGACTGATTAAAGGATAGCCCGCCATTGAACGTGCCCGTCGTGCCACCGTTGCCAAGTTGCAGCGTGGTTCCAGCGGCCACGCTCAAGGTACCGGTACCGACGTTGCGGATATCTTTTTCAATCACCGTGGTCCCGCCGCCTCCGACAACAATACTCCCCGCACCACTGGCGATGACATCTCCACCCAGCATCGTCGTACCGTTACGACCAAGGGTAAGCGTCCCCCCGGTAACAATTACCTTGTTATTAAGCCGCCCAGCCGAGAAGCCAGAGCCAGAAAACGCCCCAATTGTGGCGTTAGCGGTCACCGTGAGATCACCAGAGCCAAGGGTGCTGACAGAGTTCTGCACAGAAATCATCCCGCCATTAACCGTGATGGCGCCGGTAAGACCGCTGTTGTTGCCCGTAAGCAACACCTCGCCAGCGCCAGACTTGACCAAGTTGCCGGCACCACTGAGAGTGCCGAGGAACTGCGGACTACCCGAGGTGGTGTTAAGCGTGAACGTCGTATCACTGCCGATCGTGATCGCCCCTGATCCAGTCAAGGTCGACGTCGCTGCAGAGGCATTGAGCACCAAGCTGGCTCCCGCAGCGACCGACAGTGCGCCAGCGCTCATGGTCGCCCCTGACGCCAACGTCAACGTACCCGCCGACACGGTCGTCGACCCCGTGTAGGTGTTAGCACCGCGAAAGACAATCGTCCCAGTACCTGCCTTGACGATATTGCCAGCCGAGATGGAATCCGCGATAACGCCGTCGAAGATACTGCTACCGTTATCCACCCCGAAAGTCAGGGCCTGATAACCAGCGCCGCCGAAACCCGATCTAATTGTGCCCGTGCCGGTGAGGCGATTGACGCGGACGTTAGCCTCGACGCCATTAAAGACGGCCCCTGCCGCAACGTTCAAGTCAGCGCGATTGTTGGTCCAAATCTCGTTGCCAAAAGATCCACCAATGAATGCACCTTCTTGGATATCAATGAGCGCACCAGCGCCCAAACTGAAGGTCGCCGCTCCCGACCCCCATTGGATGGACCCGGCCCCCGTCTTGCGGAGCGTCCCTACGCCACTGAAGCTGGTCGTCCCCGAAACACGGTCACTGGCTGTATTCAGCTCCAACACCGCCCCATTCGCTATCGTGTGGGCCGAGGCGGCAAAAGCATTGGCATAAACCAGCGTACCCGCCGACACGGCCGTCGCACCCGTGTAGGTGTTCGCGCCCGTCAGGGTCAGGTTACCCGTGCCGGCCTTGGTGAGGTTGAAGGCGCCGCTGATGATATTGCCCATCGAGGCCGTCGACCCTGCGTTGACGTCGAAGGTGGAGTTGGCGGTCAAGGCCATGCCGCTCCCGGAGAACGTCCAATTGCCAGCAGTAGTGGCCGACCCAAACGTGAGACCAGTGAGGTTCTGAACGGAGCTAAGCGAAATCGCATTGTTCACCGCCGTGTTCTCGCCCAAGAAGACGGCCTGATCGCCCGAGACCCACGGGGAGAGGGTCGTGCCGTTGCTGCTCCAGAAACTATCCGTTCCCCAGGTGCCGCTACCCGACTGGAAGCCGGCCGTCGAGGAGGTGTCCCAGGTCACGGTCGCCGCCGAGGCGGGATTGATACCCAGCAGGCCGGCCGACAACAGGATCGCACGCGTGAGGAGCTTGGAGTTTCGCATAGGATTTCGGCCAACACTCCTAGGTCCTCTTCTTCGACAGAAAAGCGACTTCCGCCAAACCGGGTAATCATCCCTAAGCGCTCATGAAGGGATGTGCCCAGATTTACCCCTAGTCGGTGCGGACCTTGCCGTTGGCGACGTT
>CAISYT010000111.1 GCA_903889785.1 uncultured Caulobacterales bacterium | reverse complement strand
ATGCCCGCAAATACGAGGTCTCCAAGGCTTTCGAAGGCGTGATGCCGAACCTGGAGCGGCGCTGGCGTGAAACCGATAGCGCCTGGGTGCGTGAGGAACTTGGCCGCTATCAATCCGATACCCCCTGCGAAGTCTGCGGCGGCGCGCGCCTTCGGCCCGAAGCCCTGGCTGTGAAGATCGATGGCCTTTCGATTGCCCAAGCCTCCAGCCTATCAATCCGCCCGGCGCGCGACTGGTTCACGGCGTTGGAAAGCCGCCTGACCGGCAAGCAGATCGAGATCGCCCGCCGTATCCTAAAGGAAATCAACGACCGCCTGCAGTTCCTGGTCGATGTGGGCCTGGACTATCTGAACCTCTCGCGCGCTTCAGGCACCTTGAGCGGCGGCGAAAGCCAGCGCATCCGCCTGGCCAGCCAGATCGGCAGCGGCCTGACCGGGGTTCTCTATGTGCTCGACGAACCATCGATCGGCCTGCACCAGCGCGACAACACCCGCCTGCTGGAGTCCCTGCGCGGCTTGCGGGATCTGGGTAATTCCGTGCTCGTCGTCGAGCATGACGAAGAAGCGATCCTCACCGCTGACTATGTGATCGACATGGGACCCGCCGCCGGGGTCCACGGCGGCCATGTGGTTGCCGAGGGCACACCGGCCGACATCATGGCCAATCCCGCCAGCCTGACCGGTCAGTACCTATCGGGCGGCAAGGTCATCGAGATCCCGGCGCAGCGCCGGCCGATCAGCAAGAAGAACGTGCTGCGGATCAGCGGTGCCACTGGCAACAACCTGAAATCCGTTACCGGCGAAATTCCCGTCGGCGCGTTCACCTGCGTCACCGGCGTCAGCGGCGGCGGCAAGTCCACCTTCACCATCGATACCCTGTACAAGGCCGCGGCCCGGCGGATGAACAACGCATCAGACGCCCCCGCCGCCCATGATCGCATCGAAGGTCTGGAGCATTTCGACAAGGTCATCGATATCGACCAGAGCCCGATCGGGCGCACGCCACGTTCGAACCCGGCCACCTACACCGGTGCCTTTCAACCGATCCGCGACTGGTTCGCCCAGTTGCCAGAGAGCAAGGCGCGCGGTTATGGCCCCGGCCGCTTCAGTTTCAACGTCAAGGGTGGACGCTGCGAGGCCTGTCAGGGCGACGGCCTAATCAAGATCGAGATGCACTTCCTCCCCGACGTTTACGTCACCTGCGACGCCTGCAAGGGCCAGCGCTACAACCGCGAGACGCTCGAGGTGCTGTTCAAGGGCAAGTCGATTGCCCAGATACTGGACATGACGGTCGAGGAAGCGGCGGACTTCTTCAAGGCCGTGCCCTCCGTGCGCGACAAGATGAATACGCTCAAGCGCGTTGGTCTTGGCTATGTAAAAGTCGGACAGAGCGCGACAACCCTATCTGGCGGCGAGGCCCAGCGGGTCAAACTCTCCAAGGAGCTCTCCAAGCGCGCCACCGGTCGCACCCTCTATATCCTGGACGAGCCGACCACCGGCCTGCATTTCGAGGATGTGCGCCGCCTGCTGGAGGTGCTGCATGAACTGGTGGACCAGGGCAACACCATGGTGGTGATCGAGCACAACCTCGATGTGGTGAAAACCGCCGACTGGATCTTGGACTTCGGCCCCGAGGGCGGCGACGGCGGCGGCGAAATCGTGGCGGTGGGAACGCCAGAGCAGGTCGCCGCTGAGGCCAAGAGCTGGACCGGAAAATACCTCGCCGACGCGCTCAAGCGCGGTGCCGGCCACGCCGTCAAGCCGCGCAATAAGCAGGCATAACCTCCACCGTCATCCCGGCCGGAGCGCCGGGACCCAGGGGCGGTGCGCTGCAAATTCTGGGTGCCGGATCGGCGCGATGGGTTACAGATCGGGTGACGGATCGCCAGGGCGTGCTATCTAGCCCCTATGCCTATCGCCGCCGCATTGCTGCTCAACCTCCACGCCGCCGGGGCCCTAGTCTGGACCGGGGTTACCTTCTTTATGAGCCGGCAGGAAAAGACCGACGCAAAGACCCTGGCCATTCAGATGATCGCTGCCGTGATCGCCATGGCCACCGGCGGACGGCTTTGGATGCTGCTACACTGGGGTGGCCATTCACCGATGGAAACTGTGCTGAAGATCGGTGCTGGGCTTGGCCTCGTCTCGCTCGCCGCTCAGGTCTTGCTCGTGCCCTGGCGCCGCCGCGTGAACCAGGCCACCACCGTTCTGCTCGCCGTAGCCCTGGTCGCCATGCTGATCGGCCATCAGATGGCGGCGGGGCACGCTTGAGCCCGGCCATCGTTTGGCTGCGGCGTGACCTAAGACTCGCCGACAATCCCGCCTTGCTGGCCGCCGCAGAGGGCGGGCGACCGCTGATCGCGCTCTATATCCTGGAAGAGGGCCTGGGCGGGGCCAGCCGCTGGTGGCTGCATCATAGCCT
>CAISYT010000110.1 GCA_903889785.1 uncultured Caulobacterales bacterium | reverse complement strand
TGCCACGCTGGAGCAGGCGCAGCCTTATCTGGATCGCATCACCGGGGTTGGACTAGACAGCTCAGAGCTTGGTCATCCCCCATCGAAGTTCGCACGGGTTTTCAAGGCCGCCGCCCGCGCTGGCCTAAAGCGCGTGGCCCATGCCGGCGAGGAGGGCCCGCCGGCCTACGTCTGGGAGGCGATCGACGTTCTAAACGTTGACCGCATCGACCACGGCAATCGCGCGCTGGAAGACGACCGCTTGGTCAAACGCCTCGCCGCGGCAGGCATGACCCTGACCGTCTGCCCGCTGTCGAACCTGAAGCTGTGCGTGGTGACGGACATGACCAAACACCCGTTGAAGACGATGCTCGAACACGGGCTAAAGCCGACCGTCAATTCCGATGATCCTGCCTATTTTGGTGGCTACCTGGCAGACAACTACCTCGCCGTGGCGCGCGCCCTAGACCTTAGCCAAGACGACCTGGTCCACCTGGCCAAGACCAGCTTCACCGGCTCATTCCTCAGCCCCTCGGAACAGGCGCGGCACCTGGCCGCCATAGACGGCTACGTCGCGGCCTTCAACGCTCGCCCCTTCACAGGGCATTAACCGTAAATCTCCAAGTCTCGGCTGGATGTTCCGCCCCCAAACCGGAGCCTGACGGCATGACGCCTTCCAGCGACGCAGTGCCGTCGCCCGCAAGTTTGCCCAGCGGTCCTTCGCTCGCACCAGGTCTTAGATCCGCGCCAATCTGAGGTGATGGTTTTGAGCCGGGTGAACATGACGCCACCGCTTGACCTCGGTCAGGGGGTTAAGATAGTTAGCTTTTCGAACTATCTTTTGGACTCTCGCATGAGCGACCACGCCCCGAGCCTGAATGCCCTAGCTGACGGCCTGCTGCACGCCTTATTTCTCACGATGCGCCGCATCCGTCGGGAAAACGCGCAGGCTGCACGCATGGGGTATCCCGATCTAATGATCCTATTCTACCTGCGCAGGTCGCCCGGGATCGGGGTATCCGACCTTGCCGCCGAGGCAGGGGTCAGGGGGCCGACCATGAGCGGACAGGTCAAGCGCCTAGAGGCCGCAGGCCTGATCCTGCGCGAGCCAGGCCCCGACAGTGACCGCCGCCGCGTCAGATTAATCCTGGCACCCGCCGCTACTGCGATCATCGACTCCGTCAAGCGGCAAGATACCGATTGGCTGGCTGGCCGCTTAGCCGAACTTTCCGCCGCAGACCGCGACGCTATTGCACAGGCCATTCCGGCTCTGCATGCCCTCTCCGGCGGCACCGCAGCCTTAGATGAGACAAAACAGAAGGCCACGGTAAAGTTTCAGTGAACAGTGATCTCCGAACCATGGCGCAATCCGCAATAGTGCCTATTTACCTCGCAGCGGCCAAGCCGCTGGTCCACAGGGGCTGGTAGACCATGTCTTATCGCGCAACGATTCTGGCCGTGCTGGCGACCTCGGCCCTGACGGCCGGGTGTGCGTCCAGCGCGCGAATCACGCCGAACCTCGCCCTGCCTGCCGCCTTTCAGGCCCCGGCAGCACCCGCCGGCATGGCGCCGGCCCCGCTCGACGCGTGGTGGGCCAGCTTCAGTGACCCGGCCCTGACCGCCTTGGTGGAAACGGCGCTTAAGGCCAGTCCCGACGCACGGACCGCGACCCTGCGCCTTCAGGAGGCCATCGCCACGCGCAGAGGTCTGGTCGATACCGCGATCCTGCCCAGCGGACAGGTCAACGGCTCGACCGCAAAGGGGAACAGTGAGGTTTCCGGCTTCACCTTCCCCGGCTTTTCCCAGAGCGGTGACACCCGCAACGCTAGCGCCAATTTCAACATCAGTTGGGAACTCGACTACCTTAACCGCCGGGGCGATGCCATCCGCACCGCCAATTCAGATCTGGCCGCGGTGCGGTTCAATTCCGAGGCCGCCAAGGCCAGCCTCGCCGCCAATGTCGCGCAGTTGTACTTCCAGCTCCGCGCCCTCGACGTGCAACTCGACAACGCCCGGGAGACCGGGCGCGTGCAGGGCGCGCTGGCCGACCTCGCCACGCGGAAGGCCAAGGTCGGGATCGGCACCGGCGCAGATGCTGATCGCGTCGCCGGAGACCTGGCGCAGGCCAAGGCCCAGATCACTGCCCTGGAAGCCCAGCAGCAGGCCGCCCGCCGCAGTCTGCTGATCCTGATCGGTCGCGGCACTGACCCGGTAGAGAGCCTGCCCTTGCCGCCCGCTGTGGTCGTCATTCCAGCACCCCTCGCGACCACGCCTGGCGATCTACTGACACGCCGGCCGGATGTGCGTGAGGCCTTCGCGCGCCTAGCGTCTGCCGCCGGCAGGCTCAAACTGGACGAGAAGGCGCTGTTTCCGACCTTCAATCTCAATCCCGGCCTTGGTTATTCCAAGTCGGAACTCCCTGGATTTACCACCACCACCAAATCCTGGACCCTTGGCGTGGGCGTCAGTGTACCGGTTATGAACCTGCCGAGGATTAAGACCGAGATCGACGCGCAGGGCGCGCGGGTCGACCAGGCGGCCCTGGCCTACGAGAAGGCCGTGCAGACCGCCTATGGCGAGGCCGAGAACGCCTTGACACAACTCGATGCAGACCGCCGTCGCGTGGCCCTGCTGACCGATGGAGAGGTCCGCGCCCGTCGCGCCTATGATGCCGCCAGGCTGCGCTATGCCGATGGGGTAGACGACCTAACCCAGGCCCTTTCCGCCGAGCAAAGCTGGCGCGCCACCCGCAGTGCCCTGACCAGCGCGCAGGCGGATGCGCAACAGCGCGCCGTGCAAGCCTTCAAAGCCCTCGGTGGGGGCTGGACTTCGACGCAGACGCCCCAGACCAGCGCCCAAGCCGCGCGGACGGAAACCCATTCATGACCCGATACGCCCCAAAAGCCCTGGCCCTGCTGCTTTCCGCCACCGCTATGGCCAGCTGCGGCAAGATGGAGGTTGCCGAAAATCCGGTCACCTCGGCCCCGACGGTCTCCGTGACCACGATCCAAAAGCGCGCGCTTGCCGGCGGGGTTTCTGCTTCTGGATCGCTGCTGCCACGCGAGGAAGCCGCGGTTGGCTCCGAACTCGCCGGCTATCGCGTCGCCTATGTGCGTGCGGACGAGGGCGACTGGGTCAAGGCTGGCCAGCCGCTGGCGCAGCTCGACGACACCTTGCTGCGGGCCCAGATCGACCAACAGGCGGCCCAAACCGCCCAGGCCGAGGCTCAGGCAAACCGCGTTTCCGGCCTCGATAATGCGGGCGTACTGAGCCAGGAACAGATCGAGACCCGCCGCTTCCAGGCCCAGGCTGCCAAGGCCGCCCTGGCCGAGATGAAGACACGCGACGCCCGTATGACCATCACGGCCCCGGTCAGCGGCCGCATTTTGGAACGCACGGTGCGCCCCGGTGAAGTGGCGGGCGGCAACGGCGTTTGGTTCCGTATCGCGCGCGACGGTCTGGTCGAACTGGAAGCCCAGATGAATGAGATCGATGTGTCCAAGGTCCGTCTTGGCCAGTCGGTGCAGGTCACCCTGCCCAGCGGCTCGGTCGTCAACGGCCAGGTTCGCCTGATCAGCCCGCGCATCGATCCGGCGACAAATCTGGCTAGCGTCCGCGTCCGCCTGCCCGTGCGCAACGACCTGCGTCCGGGCGGCTTTGCCAGGGCCACCTTCAACCCCACCGGCGCGGCGACCCTGGCGGTGCCAGAATCGGCCGTACGCTACGATACCGCCGGCGCCAGCGTTGTGGCCGTCGATGCCAAGAATACGACTCACCTGATCCCCGTCCGCACTGGCGCACGCAGCGGCGGTTGGGTCGAACTGGTTCAGGGCCCCGCAGAGGGGACGCGCGTTCTACTGGGTGGGGCCGCCTTTGCGCTTGAAGGCAACCTGGTTCGGCCCGTGGCAGCCCCCGCGACCGGAGCCAACTGATGGCCGCGTCGCAAATCCGCATTTCTGCATGGGCGATCAAGAACCCGACGCCCGTCGCCCTGCTGTTCATCGCCTTGGTGATCCTGGGCCTGGTTAGCTACCTGTTCCTCCCGGTTAAGCAGTTCCCCAATGTCTCGTTTCCGGCGGTGTCGGTGTCGGTGACGCAAAGCGGGGCCGCGCCTGGCGAGATGGAGACTCAGATCACGCGTCCGATCGAGGATGCCCTGGCCAGCATCTCCAACGTCAAGACCATCCGATCGTCGGTGGTGCAGGGTGCCTCCACCACCACCATCGAGTTTGAACTCGGCGAAGACCTGCAGAAAGCCACTGACGCGGTGCGGTCCAAGGTCGATCAGGCGCGCGCGCAGCTGCCGCGCGAGATCGATGAACCGACGGTGCAAAGGCTGGAAATCGATTCCGCCCCAATCATGACCTATGCGGTTTCGGCACCGACCATGTCGCAGACCGATCTGGCCTGGTTCATCGACGATACCGTCAGCCGCACCCTGCAAGGTGAAAAGGGCGTGGCCCAGGTCGCCCGCGTGGGCGGCGTCAATCGCGAGATCAACGTAACGGTCGACAGCGACCGTCTGGCCAGCCATGGCCTAACCGCCACCGCCCTGAACGCGGCGCTTAGCCGTTTCGATGTAGATGCCCCTGGGGGCCGTGCTCGTATTGGCGGTCGCGAGCAGACCCTGCGCGTGCTAGGCGCGGCTCAGACTCTGGACGACCTACGTAACCTGACCATCCCGACCGCGAGCGGATCCTTCGTGCGCCTGGCCGATGTGGCGGATGTCGGCGACGGTGCCGGCGAGGAACGCGGTTTCGCGAGGCTGGATACCCGGCCCGTCGTTGCCTTCCAGGTCATGAAGACCAAGGAGAGCAGCGACGTTGCAGTAGAGGATAAGGTCAAGGCGGCAATCGAGCGGCTGAAGGCGGCCAATACAGGCGTCACTTTCGTCAAGGTATTCTCGACCGTTGACGACACCCGCGCCAGCTTCGAAGCCACCAAACATACCCTGCTTGAAGGCATGTTATTGGCCTCTCTGGTGGTGTTCCTGTTCCTGCGTGAATGGCGTGCAACCCTGGTCACGGCCATCGCCATGCCCGTGTCGCTGATCCCCACCTTCGCCTTTATGGCGGTGATGGGCTTCTCCCTAAACGTCGTGACCCTGCTGGCCCTGACCCTGGTCATCGGCATCCTGGTTGATGACGCCATCGTCGAAATCGAAAACATCGAAAAGCGGGTCAAGACCGGAATCCGGCCCTATTACGCCGCGCTAGACGGTGCCGACCAGATCGGTCTGGCCGTGGTCGCCACGACCTTCACCATCGTGGCGGTGTTCTTTCCGGTCAGCTTTATGCCCGGCACAGTTGGCCAATTCTTCAAGGAATTCGGACTGACGGTCGCTGTTGCCGTCCTGTTCTCCCTGGTGGTCGCCCGCCTGCTCACCCCGCTGCTGGCGGCCTATTTCCTCAAGGCCAACGTCCATCCCTCACCACGCCCGGCGTTCAAAGGCCGCTATCGCAACGTGTTGGAATGGTCGCTCAACCACCGCATCGTCAGCTGCATCATCGGCGGTCTGATTTTCATCGTCTCGATCGGGCTTACCCCCCTGATCCCGACCACCTTCCAGCCGCCGGGCAACAACAACTACTTCTACCTCAAGGTCCAGGGCCCTCCGGGCGCGACCACCGAGGACATGGACCGCACGGTTCAGAGCATCACCACCCTGTTCCAGCAGCGTCCGGAAACCGAACATGTCTTCGCCCAGGTGGGCTCGAACATCGGCTCGGGTTTCGCTGGCAACAACGGCAACGCCGGCGTGACCGACGCTACGGTTACGATCGTACTCAAGCCCAAGCGGGCCCTGACCGTCACCCAGATCAAGCAGGCGGTTCGTAGCAGCCTGCACGACATTCCGGACGCGCGGGTCAATCTACTGGGCGACTGGGGTTCTTCCGATGTGCAGCAGATCCTGACCGCCGACAACGGCGATGCGCTAGATGCCGCAGCCCAGAAACTGCAGTCAGAAATGACGGGCCTTAAGGTCGTTGCCGATCCCCGTCCCGCTTCCCCCCCGACGGGACCTGAAATCGTGATCCGGCCCAAGCCAGACGAGGCTGCGCGCCTTGGCGTAAGCTCGAGCGACATCGCGGCCATTGCCCGCGTGGCGACGGTCGGCGACATCGACGCCAATGTGGCCAAGCTCACCCAAGGCGAACGCCGGGTGCCGATCCGTGTCCGACTGGCGGGGGCGGAGACCCGCGACCTGGATTCCCTGCGCGCCATGCGCGTGCCGACCGCCCATGGCGGGAGCACCCGTCTCGACAGCGTGGCTGATATCACCTTCGCGGCCGGTCCGGCCAAGATCGACCGCTTCGCACGCAAGCGTCAGCTGACCATCGAGGCTGATCTCAACCGCGGTGCCCAATTGGGTACCGCCATGAAGGGGATCAGCGAGCTTCCGACTATGAAGAATCTGCCCGCCGGCGTCACCCCTGCGGCGGCTGGCGATCAGCAAGCCTTTGTCGAATTGTTCACCGGCTTTGGCGTGGCGCTCGGCGCGGCGATCTTCCTGGTCTATGGGGTGCTGGTCCTACTGTTCCAGAGCTTCTTCAAGCCGATCACCATCCTGTCGGCACTTCCCCTGGCCATCGGTGGTGCCATGCTGGCCCTGCTGATCACGCGTCAGTCGCTCAGCCTGCCGTCGCTGATCGGTTTCCTGATGCTGATGGGGCTGGCGGCGAAGAACTCGATCCTATTGGTCGAATACGCGATCGAGCGCGAGCGCGAAGGCATGACCCGCCGCGACGCTATCCTGGAAGCCTGCCGCGAACGGGCCCGTCCGATTGTTATGACCACCCTGGCCATGATGGCTGGCATGGCCCCCACGGCGCTTGGCCTGGGCAGTGGTTCGGAATTCCGCCAACCCATGGCCGTAGCGGTGATCGGCGGGCTGATCAGCTCGACCGTACTGTCCCTGGTTATTGTGCCGGTGGTCTATGAGATCGTCGACGCCTTTGAGGCCTGGGTGAAACCCAAGTTTGCCCGCTTCGTAACGCCCAAGGAAGACCCAAAATCGGTCGTGCCGGTGCTAGCCAAGGCGGCGGAGTAGCGCCCTCTAAGGCCGTCATCCCAACCACAGCGCAGCCGCCGGCCGCTCGATTTCGGCTTTGCTGCTTTGCCGTTCGGATGACGCGGCGAACGCCGATTATCCGCGATGACCGTAGACTACAAAAAGCCCGGAGCGATCCGGGCTTTTCGTTGCGAGGCTGGGCGCTGCTTTCGACCCTTTGCGCAGATCGCACCGCCAAATAAAAAGGCCCCGGATCGCTCCGGGGCCTTTTCATTCATGGGTGTGGAAAAACCCTACTCGAGGATCTTGGCCACGACGCCGGCGCCGACGGTACGGCCGCCTTCGCGGATGGCGAAGCGCAGGCCTTGGTCCATGGCGATCGGGGTGATCAGCTCGACGTTCAGCTCGGCGTTGTCGCCGGGCATGATCATCTCAACACCTTCCTTGAGGTGGATGATGCCGGTCACGTCCGTGGTGCGGAAGTAGAACTGCGGGCGATAGTTGGTGAAGAACGGGGTGTGAC
>CAISYT010000109.1 GCA_903889785.1 uncultured Caulobacterales bacterium | reverse complement strand
GCATCATGCGCGCCCCGCGGGTGCGCAACTGGGCGGTCTGGCGCTGCAACTCCTACCGACCATGACGAAAAAAGCCGACACTCGTCCGATGGCGCGTCGCGCGGCACCCGCCCGCGAGGCCTTAGCGGGTTCGCGATTGCCCTATGGGCGCCACGTCGATGACTTGACCATCGAGACCCGCGACGGCCTGCTGATCCAGTTCATCCACTTGGATGGCTTGGCCTTCGAGACCGCAGACGCCGACGAGCTCAACTACCGCAAAGTCCTACGCGAGGCGGCACTGCGCAGCCTGGCCAGTTCTCGGTTCGCGATCTATCACCATATCGTACGGCGTGAGGCGTCTCCGCCGATGCACGGCGACTTCGGCGACGACTTCAGCGCCGCGCTTGATGGGATGTGGCGCGAGCGGCTTGCGGCCAAGAAGCTGTACGTCAATGACCTTTTCCTCACCCTGGTGCGCCGTCCGTTGCAAGGCCGGATCGGCCTAGTCGATGGCCTGCTCAAAGTGCTGTCGGGCAAGACTGGCGATGGGGCCTCGGCCAAGGCGGCACGGGCGGTGGACCTGCGTGAACTGAATGCGGGGCGGGGGTCGCTGCTTGCGGCCCTGGCACCCTATGGTGCGCGGGCGCTGTCGGTCTATTCGACGGTCAACGGTCCCTGTTCGGAACCGCTGGAGTTTATCTCCACGCTCTACAATGGCGAACTGCGGCCGGTGCTGTCGCCCGGCAGCGACCTGGGCAACTACCTGCCCTATCGCCGGATCAGTTTCGGGGCCGAGTCGATTGAGTTCGGGCGCGCCGGTAAGTTGGCGCGCGGGTTCGCGGCGATGATTTCGATTAAGGACTATCCGCCGCAGACCGCCGCTGGACTGCTCGACGACCTCTTGCGTCTGCCGCATGAGATGACCGTCAGTCAGAGCTTCGGCTTCGTCGACCGTCAGGTCAGCCTCGACCGTATGAATCTGGCCCTGCGCCGGATGCGCTCGGCCGACGAGGATTCCGCCACGCTGCGGCAGGGTCTGATCAATGCCAAAGACGATGTCGCCACAGGGCGCGCCGCCTTTGGCGAGCACCATTTGACGGTCATGGTTCGCGCCGCCTCTCCGCGGGCGCTGAACGAGGCCGCCGCCGAGGTGATCTCGTCCCTCACCGAGATTGGGGCCATCGCCGTGCGCGAAGACGTCAATCTTGAGCCGGCTTTCTGGGCCCAGTTCCCTGGAAATTTCCGCGATATCGCTCGGCGCGCCCTGATCTCCACCAGCAATTTCGCTGGCTTTGCCTCTGGCCACAATTTCCCGATCGGCCAGGCAGAAGGCAACCATTGGGGCAGCGCGGTGACGGTGCTGGAGACGACCTCGGCGGGGCCCTATCACTTCAACTTCCATAATCAGGACCTGGGTAATTTCACCCTGATCGGGCCGTCTGGCTCGGGCAAGACGGTGGTGCTGAACTTCCTATTGGCCCAGGTGCGCAAGTTCGATCCGCGCATCGTCTTCTTCGATAAGGACCGCGGGGCGGAGATCTTCCTGCGCGCCCTGGGTGGCCGATATGACGCCATACGTCCGGGCGAACCAACCGGCTTCAATCCGCTGAGCCTAGCCGATACACCCGCCAACCGCGCCTTCCTGACCGATTGGACGTCGCGACTAGTCGCCCGGCCGGGCGAGGTGTTGCCCGCCGATGATCTGGACCGTATCCGCGAGGCTGTGGACGCCAATTTTGGTCAGCAAAAGTCCTACCGTCGACTGCGCTATTTTGCGGAGCTGTTCCGCGGCGGGGCACGGCCGCACGCCCTGGATATCGCGGCCCGCCTCGCGCCCTGGTGGGGCAAGGGTGAGAACGCCTGGTTGTTTGATAACGAGCGCGACCACCTCGACCTCGACGCCCGCACGGTGGGATTTGACATCACCCAACTGCTCGACAGCCCGGCGTTGCGCACTCCGGCCATGATGTATCTGTTCCATCGGGTGGAGCAGCGGCTCGACGGCGCTCCGACCTTGATCGTTATCGATGAAGGCTGGAAGGCGCTCGACGACGATGTGTTCGTCGGCCGGATCAAGGATTGGGAAAAAACCATCCGCAAGCGCAATGGGCTGGTCGGCTTCGCCACCCAGAGCGCCAGCGACGCCCTGGAAAGTCGCATCGCCTCCGCCATCATCGAACAGGCCGCGACACAGATCTTCATGGCCAACCCCAAGGCGCAGGCGCGGGATTATATCGCGGGCTTCGGCCTGACGGAGCATGAGTTCAACCTGGTACGGACCCTGCCCGACACAGCCCGCTGCTTCCTCATCAAACACGGGACTGACAGCGTGGTGGCGCGACTGAATCTGTCGGGCGAGCCAGATATTCTGACTATACTGTCTGGCCGCGAGCGCTCGGTGCGCCTGCTCGACGACATCCGCACCGATGTCGGCGACGATCCGGCTGTCTGGCTGCCCCGCCTGCTGGAGCAGGTTTAATGGCTGGTTTCTGCACCTTGCCCACCGATGCATCCTTAGTGCGCGGCCTGCTGACGTCGGTGGACTGTAACGTCCAGACCATGTCTGAAATCGGCTACCGGACGATTTCGGGGCCCAATTCTCAGGTGGGCTTGGCGCTTACCGCCCTGATGACAATCTATGTGGCCGTCTTGGGTCTGCGCCTTTTGCTGGGTCTTTCGCCGTTGCGGATCGGCGAGGTCACCCTGACGGCCCTGAAGCTGGCGGTCGTCCTGGCCCTGGCGACCAGCTGGCCGACCTACCAAACCCTGGTCTTCGATACGCTGTTTCATGGCCCCGAACAGTTGGCCGGTTCGATAATGACGGCCATCCAGCCGGATGGCTCGGTTCTGCGGGGCAATCCGTTTGACGCCTTGCAGGTCGCCTTCGATCAGCTGCAAGCGGCAGCGACCTATTTCGCGCGGATGGGATCGCCCACGGTCTCGCCGCTCACCGGCGGGGCGTCGTTCGCGGCCCTGGCCATGAATATCTCGTCCTATCTGCTGATGATGACCACGATCGGTGTGGTGCTGACGGCCAAGATCGTGCTGGGTATTTTGCTGGCGCTTGGGCCCGTCTTCGTGGCGCTGTTTCTTTTTGAATCCACGCGCGGTGTGTTCGAAGGCTGGCTGCGTGCTGCCTTGGCCCTAGCCTTTGCGCCGCTGTTCGCGACCCTAGCCCTGGTGGTGCAGCTTGTGCTGATTGAACCGCAGCTTATCACAATTGCGCGCATGCTTCGCCCGGATGGCCAGCCCAACTATGCCGCTGCTTCCGCTGTGCTGCTGCTGACTTTGATCGGTAGCGCGGTCTGTTTGGCGGGGCTGATCGGTATGGGTGTGACTGCCGCCGGCTTGCGCCTGCCGCGTCGCGGGACGGCATTAGCCGGTTTGAACATGGCGACGTTGGCTGAGCGACCTGCGGCCGCGTTTGCTGGCGATGCCGCCCAGCCGCGCGCCGTGGCGGTGGCTGCGGCCGCCATGGCCATGGAGCGCCGTGACAACCGCATGATAGAGACTAGCCCGCGTCGTTTCAGCTTCGGTCCGCAGGCCGCAACGGCAACTGCTCAAGCGCCCCTAGGTCAGGTCTATCGCAGCGCCGCGCGCCCGCGCCGCGACGCTGCCAGCGAAAGGAGGGACCGATGAACCCGGTCCGCATCGCGATCGTGCTGGCCCTCTTGGCCGCGCCCCTGCTGGCTCAGGCGGCGGATGCCCCGCGCCGTGCGGCGGTGGATCCGCGCATCCAGACGATCCCCTATGACCCTAATCAGATTACGGTGCTGCGTGGGACCTTGGGGTTCCAGTTCATGATTGAGTTCGCGGCCGATGAGCATATCGACACCGTCTCGGTCGGCGACAGCCTGGGGTGGCAGGTCACGCCCAACCGCAAGGCCAATGTGCTGTTCATCAAGCCGATAGACCGCGGTTCGGTGACCAACCTGACCGTGCTGACCGATCAGCGTCGCTATGCCTTCGAACTGAAAGTGGCACCCAAGGGCGACCGGGCGCCGGTGCTGTTCATCGCGCGCTTGGAATATCCGCAGCCGGCGCTGTTGGCGCCCGCGCCGCCTCCGCCTCCGCCCGAGGCACCACCAGTCGTGGCCAATAGCGCCTACAGCTTCACCGGCGCTGCCGAGAGCCGCCCCGCCCGCGTGTTTGATGATGGTCGCCAGACCTATTTCGAATGGCCGTCGGACAGCGCCGTTTCGGCCATTTTCGCCGTTTCGCCCGATGGTTCCGAAACCCTGGTCAATTCCGCCGTGCGTGGCTCGCTGACGGTTGTCGAGCAGTTGGCACCGCGATTTGTGCTGCGAAACGGGGCCTCGGTGATCCAGGTGGTGAATAACGGCTACCCCGCCGCTGGAATTCGCCCATGACGCTGACCGAACCCGGCACAGATCCGCGCCAGGATCCCGACCGCCTTCCGGCGGAAGACGACATTGATCCAATCGTCGGCATGCCGCCTGGCGGGTCGAACCCGTTGTTGGTTTCGGCCCTGGTCGCCATGTCGGCCCTGGCCCTATTCCTGTTCCTCAATCAGCGCCGCATCGAGCACAACCGCGCCAAGGTTGAAGCCACTGCCGCTGCTGTGGTGCAATCGCCGCCGCCACAGGTCGATCCAACGGTGGAGCGGCCGGTCAATCCGGCACTGTTCGCAGCCCCCGTCCCAGCCCCAGCGCCTTTGCCGCAACCGGCCCCGATTGTCGTGGCCAATCCCGACCCGACCGAGGCAGACCTGCTGCAACGCCGCCGCGCCCCCGCCGTGGTGGTCGATCTGCAAACCGCCGCGCCAAATCCATCCACCGCCGCCGGTCAAGGTGGCTCGGCCAACCTGCCGTCGAACCCGGCCCTAGCCAATATCGCAGCGGCCGCAGCACCCGGTGCCAATCCAAACCAGACCTTGCTCGATCGGCTGGCGGGCGCCAGCGGTGCGGCCCCGGCCGCTGCCGTGGCGAGTCAGATTGGCAATCTAGGCGCGGTCATCACCCAGGGGGCCATGATCCCGGGCGTACTCGAGACCGCGATCAATTCCGACCTGCCGGGCTATGCCCGCGCCGTGGTCAGCCGTGACGTTCGCAGTTTCGACGGCCGCGCCGTGCTGATACCGCGCAGCAGCCGCCTTATCGGCGAATACCGCAGTGCGATCTCGCTTGGTCAGTCACGGGTCTTCGTGATCTGGACGCGGGTTATCCGACCTGACGGCGTTTCAGTTGATATTGCCTCGCCGGGGGCTGACGCGCTCGGCCGTGCCGGGTTGCAAGGCCAGATCGACCGGCATTTCTTTAGCCGCTTCGGTGGCTCGATCGTGCTCAGCGTGCTCAACGCTGGGGTCGCCGCGGCCAGCCGCACCCCCGCCACCCAGATTACGATTGGCTCGCCCGCCGCCGCCTTGGCGGCAGCCGGATCGGCCACCGCCGGGTCCAGCGACATTGCGCCCTCGATCAAGATTGCCCAGGGCGAGGCGATCAATATCTTTGTCGCCCGCGACCTCGACTTCTCGGCCGTAAAGCCGGTTCCATGAGTGCCGATACGGTCTACCTGCGCTCCTACCTAGCGCCGCTGGCGCCGATGCTTGAGCGGGCGGACGTAACGGACATCTTCGTAAATCGGCCCGGCGAGGTCTGGGTTGAGACCGTCGGCGGCGGTCTTGAGCGGCATCCCGCGCCAGAGCTGGACGAAACCACCTTGTGGCGGCTGGCGCGACAGATCGCCAGCCTGTCGCGCCAGGGCGTGAACCGCGAGCATCCGCTGCTATCGGCTACCCTCCCGGGCGGCGAGCGGGTGCAGATCATTGCCCCGCCGGCGACGCGGGGCGACCTTGCAATGGCTGTGCGCAAACAGGTTGTGGCCGACCTTCGTCTTGAAGATTACGCACGGGCCGGAGCCTTCAAGGCGACAAGCTATAACGGTGACTCGGATGCCCAAGCGCTTGATCTCCGTCTGTCGGCCCTGCTGGCAGCCGGCGATACTGTCGGCTTCCTTCGCGCGGCGGTGCGCGGCCGCAAGAATATTGTCATCAGCGGCGGGGCCTCGACTGGAAAGACTACCTTCTTAAACAGCCTGCTCAAGGAAGTGCCGCAGGAAGAACGGCTGATCCTGATCGAGGACACGCCCGAGGTCTCGATCGACCATCCTAATTCTGTTGGCCTGCTAGCCGTGCGCGGCGAAACTGGCGAGGCGCGAGTAAACGTCGACGATCTGGTGCAGGCCACCTTAAGAATGCGGCCAGACCGGATCATCTTGGGTGAGTTGCGCGGGCCGGAGGCGGCCAGCTTCCTTCGCGCGGTCAACACGGGCCATCCCGGTTCGATCACCACGGTGCATGCCGACAGCGCGCGCGGGGCGGTGGATCAATTGTCCCTGTTGGTGCTGCAAGCGGGTCTTAATCTCGGTCGGGCCGAGATTGGCGACTATGTGCGTGGCATCGTCGATGTGTTTGTACAGCTGACCCGACGTGAGGGCCGGCGCACGGTGTCTCAGATCGTCTTCAAGGGCACTGAACAGGCCTAGGCGAAGAAGGGCACAGGTCCCCGCCCGCCGCCGTTCCAGGTCGACCAGTTGGGGAAGACATAGCTCATGTCGGCGCTAGAGACGCCGTGCCACTGAGCGATCGCGCCGACGTATTCTTCGATGGCGATGGTGGGAATCCAGCGGCCGTCGGTATTGGAATCATCGGGTCCGCCGAGTGCCTGGTTGGGATAGGCCCCCTGGACCTTCGAGCCGCTCAGCGCTCCGCCGACCACAAGATGGTTAGAGCCCCAGGCGTGATCGCTGCCGTTCTGGGCATTACCCTTATAGACGCGCCCGAAATCCGACATGGTGAAGGCGGTGACGTTTTTGGATATGCCCAGAGCCTTCATCGCCGCGTAGAAGCCAGCCAGGGCCATGGCGAGATCGGAATAGAGGTTGGCCTGGGTTCCTGTTGTGGTGGCGCCTGGACCGTTGGTCTGGCCCGAGTGGGTGTCGTAGCCGCCCTGCGAGACGAAGAAGACCTGGCGGGATTGGCTCAGTAAATCTCGTGCCTCAATCATCCGTGCGGCCCGCAGCAGCTGGCGCGAGACATCGCTGGTCAGGACAGCACCCGTCACGGGGTTCTTGAAATATTGATCAACCACTGAGGTGGTGGCGCTGACGATCGTGTTG
>CAISYT010000108.1 GCA_903889785.1 uncultured Caulobacterales bacterium | reverse complement strand
GCCGGCATCGATTACAGCCTGCAAGACACCTATTATGTTGTGGCCCACTTCCACTATGTGTTGAGCCTGGGTGCTGTGTTCGCGATCTTCGCCGGGTTCTACTACTGGTTTGAGAAGATGTGGGGTGTGCGTTACAACGAGTTCCTCGGGGCCGCCCACTTCTGGGTGATGTTCATCGGCGTGAACCTGGTGTTCTTCCCGCAGCACTTCCTGGGCCTGCAGGGCATGCCTCGCCGCTACGTCGACTATCCCGATGCGTTCGCGAAGTGGAACCAAGTCTCTTCGTTTGGCTATCTCATCACCCTGGTCGGCGTTGGCATCTTCCTGCTGGTGCTGATTGAAGCCGCTGTGCGTCGCCGGCCTGCCCGCGCCAATCCTTGGGGCGAAGGTGCCACGACGCTGGAATGGACCCTGTCGTCGCCGCCGCCGTTCCACCAGTTCAACGAACTGCCGGTGATTCACGAAGACGCGCACTAGCTCGGTCCATGACTTGCCTGCCGAGCGCCCGTCCCTTCCCGGGGCGGGCGTCTCCCCTTTCGGCCGCTTACCTGGCCCTTCGAGTATGACGCGCCCCATGACCGGCCTCGCCGCACAGCCTGCTGAAATCCGTCCTGCCGCGCCCGCCCGCTGGCAGGACTATTTCCAGCTGTTGAAACCCCGGGTGATGTCGCTGGTGGTCTTCACGGGCCTGACCGGGTTGGTCTGTGCAGACCGGCCGATCCACCCCTTCCTGGGCGCTGTCGCTATCTTGTGTATCGCTGTGGGCGCTGGTGCTTCTGCCGCCCTTAACATGTGGTTTGACGCCGATATCGACGGCAAGATGCGCCGCACGCGCGGGCGGCCGGTGCCGTCGGGTAAGGTGCAGGGGGCCGATGCCCTGGCGCTCGGAATCACGCTCAGCCTGTTTTCGGTCGGGCTGATGGGCATGGCTGTGAACTGGCTGGCGGCCTTCCTGCTGGCCTTCACCATCCTATTTTATGCTGTGGTCTACACCATGTGGCTCAAGCGCAGCACGCCGCAGAACATCGTCATCGGTGGGCTCGCGGGGGCATTGCCGCCTGCGATCGGCTGGGCAGCAGCGGCTGGAACCGCGCCCCTCAATGCCTGGCTGATGGTGCTGATCATCTTCATGTGGACCCCCGCTCACTTTTGGGCCCTGTCCCTCTATACCAGCGAGGACTACGGCAAGGCTGGCGTGCCGATGATGCCGGTGGTCAAGGGTGCCAAGTCCACCCGGCAGCAGATCCTGGTCTACAGCCTGCTGTTCGTGCCGATTGCCATCGCGCCGGCGTTCACCGGCCTGGGCGGCACGGCTTATCTTGCCATTGCTTGCGGCGGCGGACTGGTGTTCCTAGTTCTGGCGCTGCGCCTTTTGCGCAGCCATGCGGGGGAGCAGCTTATGGACGTGCGTACCGATGATGGGCTGTACGGCGTAAAGGCCGATGCCCGCGACGCGCGCAACCTGTTTGCCTTCTCAATTGTCTATCTGTTCAGCCTGTTCGCCGCCCTGCTGGCTGAACATGCGCTGGGTTTGGGGGCACTCTGATGGCACGGCAAGACCTAACGCCTGAGGAAAAGGCCCGCGGCGGACGCAATATCGCCCTGGCCCTGGGCTTGATCGCGTTCGTGCTCATCGTCTTTGTGACCACCATCGTCCGGCTCGGTGCGAATGTCTTCGACCGCGCGCCGATCTGACTTGCCGCCCGAGGGCCAGCGCGCCAACCGGCGCGTCGCGCTTATCTGCGTGGGTGTGTTCGTCGCCATGGTCGGAGCGGCCTTCGCGGCCGTTCCGATCTATAAGCGCTTCTGCCAACTCACGGGATACGGCGGCACCGTAAGTCGCGCTGAGGCGGCCCCTGACAAGGTTCTTGCTCAGACCGTGCTGGTGCGGTTCGATACCAATGTGCGGTCCCTGCCGTGGGCCTTCACCGCCGATCAGGTGACGCAGAAGGTCCATATCGGCGACACGGGCCTAGCCTTCTTCAAGGTAACCAATACCTCGGACAATGTGATGGTCGGCCGCGCAGCCTATAATGTCTCGCCCGGTCAGGCCGGGCGTTACTTCCGCAAGCTGGAATGTTTTTGCTTTATCGACCAGGCCCTAAAGCCCGGCGAAACGCGGGAATTCCCAGTGGTCTATTTCGTCGACCCGCAATATGCCGCCGATGTTGAGACCAAAAACACCAGCCAGATCACTCTGTCTTACACCTTCTTTCCGGTCGAGAACTCACCCGTTGGACCAACCCCTGGATAAGCTTTCCAGGGCGGTCTATAGCACCATTGGATTCGGGCGGCTGGGGCCGCCCATTGATATCGAGGGATAGCGCCCCATGTCTGGAAACGCCGACGTCAAGCACGACTACCACCTGGTCAACCCCAGCCCATGGCCGCTGGTCGGCTCGTTCTTCTCGGTCGTCCTCGCTTTGGGCGGGGTGATCTGGATGAAGGGGCTGTTTGGCTTGCCCCAGCATTTCCCCTGGGTTTTCTGGGCTGGATTGCTCGGCGTCCTTTACACCATGCTAGCCTGGTGGCGCGATGTGACCATTGAGGCCAACCAGGGCGACCATACCCCCGTGGTCGCAATCGGCCTGCGCTACGGCATGATCCTGTTCATCGCTTCCGAAGTGATGTTCTTCATCGCCTGGTTCTGGATCTTCTTTGACATGGCCCTGTTCCATAACGCCCGCGCCGTATCGGCGTTTGAGGACGTGCGCGGGGCCTGGGCGACTTGGCCGCCGAAAGGGGTGGAACTGGTTCCGGCCTTCCATCTGCCGCTGGTCAATACCCTGACCCTGCTGCTGTCGGGCACCACGGTGACTTGGGCCCACCACGCCCTTCAGACGGGCGACCGCCAGGGGGCGAAGTATGGCCTGATCCTGACCGTTGCCCTTGGCGTGCTGTTCACCTCGATCCAGGTCTACGAATACAGCCACATCATCAGCGAGAATTTATTCTTCAACGCCGACGCCGCCAATGCCGGCCTCTATGGCTCATCGTTCTTCATGGCCACCGGCTTCCACGGTTTCCACGTGCTGATCGGCACCCTGTTCCTGATCGTTTGCCTCGGCCGTCTGCTCGGTGGTGGCTTCACCCCCAAGCAACACTTCGGATTCGAGGCTGCGGCTTGGTACTGGCACTTCGTGGACGTGGTGTGGCTGTTCCTGTTCGCGTTCATCTACGTGATCTTCGGATCGCCGCACTAATATGGCCAATCCGCTGGCGTCCGGCCTTGCCGGACGCTGCCCCAGTTGCGGTGAAGGCTATCTGTTCGACGGCTTCGTCAAGATCGCCCCCCGCTGCGAGGCCTGCGGATTCGATCTCTCCAGCGTCGATACGGGCGAGGGGCCTGCGGTTTTCATTATCCTGATCGTGGGCATGTTCGCCGGGTTCGGCATGCTGATCATGGAGGTGGCATTGCACCCGCCGATCTGGCTTCAGCTTTTGATCTGGCTACCCGTCGCCATGATCCTGATGCTGCTGCTCATGCGCCCGCTCAAGGGGGCCATGGTCGCAAGCCAATACATGAACAAGGCGCGCGAGGGTGGCCGCAATGACCTCTGATCGCAGGGCGCGGTTCCCGATCGGCCTAACCATCACCGTCTCCGTTTGTTTGGTTATCCTGTGTGGGCTCGGGACCTGGCAGGTTCAGCGCCTGCAATGGAAAGAAGGCCTTCTGGCCCAAATCGCCGCCTTGCAGGCTGCCCCCGCGCGTCCTGCCCTGCCGGCTCTCGCCGCGGCGTTTGATCCCCTTAAGCTGGACTTTATCCGCGTCGAAGTCGATTGCCCGGGCCTCGCGACGGCGAAATTTGTCGAGATGTGGGGCGTCAAGGATGGTGCTCCGGGCCGCCGCCTGATCTCAGCCTGCCCTTTGCCAAGCGGCCCCTATAGGACCCTGCTGGTCGACCGTGGCTTTGTCGACGAGAGCATGGGCGTGCGTCCGCCAGTGCAGGCCTCCGACGCGACGGTGCATGTGATCGGGGTGCTGCGCCTCGCCGACAAACGCAACCTGTTCGCGCCGCCAGACGATCCGGCCCACGGCAAATTCTACACCCGCGACCTTAGAGCCATGGCCACCCTGCTGGGAGCGCCCGATCCGGCGCCGGTGTTCCTGGGCGCAGAAACAGCGACCAATCCAGGGGTGCCTGAACTGGTCCCATCGCCCCTACCGACCGACATCCCAAACAACCACCTACAATATGTGATGACTTGGTTCGGCCTTGCCGTGGCCCTGGCTGGCGTTTATTCCGCCATGCTATCGCGCTGGCTGAAGACCCAATAGACACCCCATGACCCGTTACATTTCCACGAGGGGCGCCTCGCCGCCGATTGGCTTCCTCGACGCGGTCTTGGCGGGCTTGGCGCCCGATGGCGGGCTCTATTCGCCTGAGGTCTGGCCGACCTTCACATTGGCCGAGATCGCCGCCTTCGCAGGCCAGCCCTATGCCAAGGTTGCCGCCGCCGTGCTCGGCAAGTTTGCTGGGCCCGACATAGATTCGGCCGTGCTGCTGGACATGTGCGAGGAGGCCTATTCGACCTTCAGCCACAAGGCTGTGACTCCGATCAGCCAGATTGGCGACAACCTATTCCTGCTCGAGTTGTTCCATGGCCCGACCTTGGCGTTCAAGGACGTCGCCATGCAGTTGCTGGGTCGGCTCTATGAACACGCCCTTTCCGCTCAGAATCGCACCCTGACCATCATCTGCGCCACGAGCGGCGACACTGGAGGTGCAGCGGTCGAGGCGTTCCGGGGGCGGGCCAATATGCACATCGTCGCGCTGTTTCCCGAGGGCCGCATCAGTGAGGTGCAGCGCCGCTTCATGACGACGGCGACCGACGCCAATGTGCGCTGTCTGTCAATTCAGGGCTCGTTCGACGACTGCCAGAATATCGTCAAGGCCAGTTTCTGCGACGAGGCCTTCCGCACGGCCGTCGACCTCTCTGGCGTCAACTCGATCAACTGGGCCCGTATCGCCGCCCAGGCGGTGTATTATTTCACGGCCGCTGTCGCCCTTGGCGCGCCGGGCCGGTCGATCGCCTTCGCGACCCCGACGGGCAATTTCGGTGATGCCTTCGCCGGTTTCGTGGCGCGGCAGATGGGCCTGCCGATCGCACGCATTGTCGCGGCAACGAACAGCAACGATATCGTCGCGCGCGCCTTCCAGGACGGCCTCTACGCGCGCGGCAATGTGGCTTTCACCCAGTCTCCGGCCATGGATATCCAGATCGCCTCCAACTTCGAACGGCTGTATTTCGAAATGATCCGACGCGACGGGGTTGAAACCGCGCGCACCTTCAAGGCCTTCGCCGAAACCGGCGCGGTCAATGTGCCGCCCGCGGCTTTGGCGCGTATGCGCGAGATTTTCAGCGGTATGTCGGTTGATGAGCCGCAGACCGCGCGCACGATCCTGTCCGTGCTCAACGAGACTGGCGAACTGATCGACCCGCACACCGCCGTGGGCGTCGCCGCCGCCAGCCGAACCATCCTGCCGGACCCGACCACCCCCTTGGTCGTATTGTCGACAGCCCATCCGGCCAAGTTCCCCGAGGCTGTCCTGGCCGCCAGCGGACAGATCCCGCATGCTCCACGCGGAACCGCTGACCTGGCCGCAAGGCCGGAGCGATTTGACCGCCTGCCGGCCGATGCCGAAACCGTAAAGGCCTATGTCCGCGCCTTCGCCGGAGTCTGAGACTCCCAACCTGCACCGCCTGCCCAATGGCGTTCGTGTCATCTGCGATCCCATGCCAGGCTTGCAGACCCTAGCGCTCAGCGTCGTCGCGGGGCGGGGCGCGATGTGGGAAGATGCGAGCCACAGCGGCTGGTCGCATCTGCTGGAACACATGGTGTTCAAGGGGGCTGCAGATCGTTCGGCCCGCGAGATCGTCGAGGCCGTAGAGAACGAGGGCGGCCATATTAACGCTGCCACCGGCTACGAGCGAACTAGTTTCCAGGTGCGGGCCCTAAGCGGTGCTGCGCCGCTGGGCATGGGCGTGATCGCCGACCTGTTGTTGCGGCCGACCTTGGACGAGAGCGATCTCGAGCGCGAAAAACAGGTGGTCGGCCAGGAAATTGCCGAGGCTGCCGATACGCCGGACGATCTTGTCTTCGAATTGGCGCAGGCCTGTGCCTGGGGCGAGCATCCCCTAGGCCGTCCGATCCTGGGCACGACAGCCAGCATTGGAACAGCGATATCCGACACCCTGGGCGCCTGGCGGGCGCATATCTATGCTCCTGATCGCCTGGTGGTCTGCGCGTCCGGCGCGGTGGAGGAGGGTGAACTGCTCGCCCTGGCCCAAGAGGCGTTCGGTGCTCTGCCTGCCGCCCCCGAAGCTGCGCCGCCACCGCTCGCCACATTCGCGGGCGGCCAAACAAGAAGCCGCAAAGCGCTGGAGCAGGCGCATCTGGTTCTGATGCTGCCAGCCTTCGGGGCGCGCGATCCTGACTATTTCGCTTTCCGCGTATTCGCCGAGGCCCTGGGCGGGGGCATGTCGTCACGCCTGTTCCAGGAGGTGCGCGAAAAGCGCGGCCTCGTCTATGCGATTGATGCCTATGCGGACACCTACGCTGACACAGGCCTTCTGGGCGTTTACGCCGGTTGTGCGGCCGGGAAGGCGATGGAAACCGCCACGGTGACCGCAGGTGAAATCGCCGCATTAGCCAGCCGGATCGAACCCGCCGAACTGCACCGTGCCAAGTCCCAGTTGAAATCTGGAACTTTCATGAGCCGCGAACAGCCCCTGGCGCGGGCCGAGGGTGCCGCCGGTCAGGCCCTGATGTTCGACCGCCTCTTCTCGCCTTCGGAAATGGCGGCGGCTATCGATGCGGTCGAGGTCGCCGATATCGCCCGCGTCGGATCGAGGCTTTTCGCCAGCGGCCTGTCGGCAGCGACGGTGCTGGGTCCGCAGAGCGCCATGAAGGCCGTGGAGGCTTTTCGGTTCTGATCCCACCCTCTGAAAATGGAGGGGTTGCAGCCGGGGCTTTGAAGCGCAAAACCTGTTCCTATGGCCCTGCTCGACTGGACCCGAATAGACCCGGTGTATCGTCTTTCCGGCGATGGGGTCTTGCTACGCCCGCCGCAAACCTGTGATTTCCAGGCGTGGCGCGACCTACGCGCCGCCTCGCGTGACGATTTGCAGCCGTGGGAGCCGGTATGGCCGGTCGATGATCTGACGCGCATCGGGTTCCGTCGTCGCATGTCGGCCTATCAGCGCGACCTCGACCTGGGGCTCGGCTACGCCTTCTTCGTTTTCCGCAAGTCCGACGAAGCCTTGGTCGGCGGCGTTGCGCTGTCTAACGTCCGGCGCGGTATCGCTCAAACCGCCAGCCTGGGCTATTGGGCCGGAAAACCGTACCTGCGTCGCGGACACACATTGGCGGGGGTCAAGGCCGTGCTCGCGTTCGCGCAAAAACCCTTGGGCCTGCATCGCGTTGAGGCAGCCTGTTTGCCGACCAATATCGCCTCAGGCGGCTTGCTGATCAAAGCCGGCTTCAAAGAGGAAGGCTACGCCCCGGCTTATCTGAAAATTAACGGCGAATGGCGAGACCATCGTCTTTTCGGCCTAATTCTAGGCACGCCGATCTAGCAAGGTCACTTCCTCCCCTCATGGGTCGGACAAGGGGCCGGCTGTATGAGTCTTAGAGATCAGAGCAAAGTGAATTGGACCAGACTTCGGCGCTCGAGTCCCTGGGCGGCGCTGGGGCGGCCTTGTGGCGCTGGACCCCGCATCTAGACCAGATCAGCGTGACAGGTGCGGCGCGCGACACGGCCGAGCGTCTGCGCGAAGCCATGGAGCGGCCTCTGCGGATCGCCGGCTTTGACATTCATCCCACCATGTCTGTTGGCGCGGCCAGTGCGGAGGGCGGTGACGATGCGCCCGACGCGACTGAATTGTTGCGGCGCGGCGGCCTATGGGCGTGGCATGGAGTCCGACAGCTTGTCGCGTCTGGCGTTGGAGGGCGATCTGCGGGGCGCGCTTGGGCGTGGCGAGATCGTCCCATTCTATCAGCCTGTGGTACGTTCGACTCTGGCGAGGTTTCGGGCTTCGAGGCCCTGGCCCGTTAGCAACGCCAGCGCCGTGGCTTACTGCCGCCCGATGAGTTCCTGCCTCTGGTCGAGGAAATGGGGCTGATAGCTGATCTTGGCCATCACATGGTCAGTGCCGCTGCCAAGCAACTCGCCGCCTGGCACCGCCGACGGTCGGCGTTTTCCGCCCTTTCCATCAATGTGAATTTGTCGACCGGCGAGCTCGAGCGCCCTGAGCTGGTGACGGACCTCGCCGCCGTGATCCGGCAAAACAGCCTGCCGTCCTGTGCCCTGAAATTAGAGATCACAGAAGGCGAGATTATGCGCGATCCTGACCGCGCTAGCCGGGTCTTGACGGCCTTGCGTCAGGCGGGTGCCGGCCTAGCCCTTGATGATTTTGGCACCGGCTTTTCCTCACTGTCCTACCTTACGCGTCTTCCCTTGGATTCGCTGAAGATTGACCGCTATTTCGTCCGCACCATGAGCGTCAACGAAGGGTCCGCCACGATCGTCCGCTCGGTGATCAAGCTGGGCCGCGACCTCAAGCTAGAGAAGGTTGCTGAAGGGGTTGAGACTGCGGTTATGGCCCAAACCCTGAGCGCGCTGGGCTGTGACTATGGCCAGGGCTTTGGCTACTCCCCGGCCCTGCCGGCCCATGAGGCTGATGTCGATCTTGAAGAAGCGCTGGGCCAAGGCCTAGCCCCGCTGAGAGCGCGCGGCTAGGCCTTTCGCGCCGCCTTCAGGAACACGCTTGGCAATCCCGACATGTCGCTGAACCAGGCTGCCTCGTTCCAATTTCCCTCCGCCACGAACACCCGCAACGTCAGGGCAAAGTGGGTGAAGACATGTTCGATCTCCCCTGCGTCACGCCAGGCGAGGGCGGCGGGCGCGGCGGACTGGGCTTCTGCGTCGGTCCACGGCTTGGCGCGCCATTCACTTGTCGGCAAGGCAAGCATGCCGCCGAGTAGCCCTTTGGTCGGCCGGGTCATCAGGGCGGTCTTGCCGTTTCGGCGCAATACATAGGCCACACCGTAACGGCGCGGGCGGAGGGCCTTTGGGCTCTTGCGCGGATAGGTTTGCGGATTGCCATCCGCCAGGGCCGCGCAGGCAAGGTCTAAGGGGCAGAGATCACATAACGGCCCCTTCGGTCGGCATACCGTAGCGCCCAGGTCCATCAGCGCCTGCGCCCAGTCGCCCGGGCGGTCATTTGTCACCAGGCTGGCGGCCAGGCTGGCCAGTTCTGGCTTGGCGGCGGACAGGGGTGTCTGGACCGCGAACAGCCGGCTCATCACCCGCTCGACATTGCCGTCAACCACATTGGCGGGCCGCTGAAATGCAATGGCGGCGATCGCGGCGGCGGTATAGGTGCCGATGCCAGGCAGGGCGCGTAATCCCTCTTCCTTATCCGGAAATATTCCGCCGTGGTCACGCGCCACGGTGCGGGCGCAGGCCAGCAGGTTGCGGGCGCGCGCATAGTAGCCAAGGCCCGCCCAGGCGGCCATGATATCCGCGTCCGGCGCGGCCGCGAGGTCGCCGACCGTCGGCCAGCGGCGCGTAAAGTTCAAAAAATACGGGGTGGCATGCGGCACCGTGGTCTGCTGCAGCATCACCTC
>CAISYT010000107.1 GCA_903889785.1 uncultured Caulobacterales bacterium | reverse complement strand
TCACCAACCTGTTCAGCGCCCTGCCGCTGGTCGGACCCTCAATCACCACCTGGCTTTGGGGCGGGTTCGCGGTGGATAACCCCACCCTCAATCGCTTCTTTTCGCTGCATTACCTGCTGCCCTTCGTGATCGCGGGCGTTGTGGTGCTGCACGTCTGGGCCCTGCACGTCGTTGGCCAGAACAACCCGACCGGTGTTGAGCCGAAGTCAAAGGCTGATGTCCTGCCCTTCACCCCCTACGCTACGGTCAAGGACGGCTTCGCCATGAGCCTGTTCATGATCATGTTCGCGGTGTTCGTGTTCTATCTGCCCAACAGCTTGGGCCATGCCGACAACTACATTCCGGCTAACCCGATCGTGACCCCGGCCCACATCGTCCCCGAATGGTACTTCCTGCCTTTCTACGCGATCCTGCGGGCTGTTCCAGACAAGCTGATGGGCGTTCTGGCCATGTTCGGCGCGATCGCCTGTTTCTTTGCCCTGCCCTGGCTCGATACCTCCAAGGTGCGGTCCAAGCGCTATCGCCCGACGGCGCGGCTGTATTTCTGGCTGTTCGTCCTGTCGGCCTGCGTGCTGGGCCTCTGCGGTGCCCGCCTGCCGGACGATCAGGTGATCCCCGGGCTGAAGACCTTCACCCTGATCGACAGCGATCCCAACAGCTTCGTCTGGCTGTCGCGCATCGCCGCCCTTTACTACTTCGCCTACTTCCTTCTGATCACTCCGATCCTCGGCCTGGTCGAAAAGACCTCGCCGGTGCCTGAGACGATCGCTTCCCCCGCGCTCAACGCCAAGAAGGCCTGAGAAAGATGACCCTTAAGCTTCTTTCCAAAGCGGCCGTCCTGGCGGCCTTTGCGGGCCTGCTGAGCTTTGGTGGCGCGGTCATGGCCGCCACCACCGAAGCCGAAGCCCCCAAGACCCAATTCTCGTTCGAAGGCCCGTTCGGCAAGTTCGATCAGGCCCAACTGCAACGGGGTTATAAGGTCTATCGCGAGGTCTGCTCGGCCTGCCACAGCATGAGCCTGGTGGCGTTCCGCAACCTTGGCGATAAGGGCGGGCCGTTCTACGATCCGAAGTACCCGAACTCGAACGACAACCCCGTCGTCAAGGCGATTGCCGCCGACTACATGGTTGACGACATCGATACCGAGACGGGTGACCCGTCCAAGCGCCCGGCCGTCACCGCCGACTATTTGGTGGCCCCGTTCAAGAACGAATACGCCGCCCGCGCCAGCAACGGCGGTGCCCTGCCGCCTGACATGTCGGTTCTGGCCAAGGCGCGCGAGCGTGGTCCGGACTACATCCGGGCCATCGTCAATGGCTACAAGGCAGCTCCGGCTGGCCTGACCGTGGCTCCGGGCAAGTACTACAACCCGTATTTCCCGGGCGATATGAGCTCGTCCTGGAAGGGCGATCCAAACGACGTGCCGGAAGGTGGTGTCATCGGTATGCCGCCGCCGCTCAGGGACGGCTCGGTGACCTTCGACGATGGCACCAAGTCAACGCTGGACCAGCAGGCCACCGACGTCGCGGCCTTCCTGATGTGGGCTGCCGAGCCCAAGCTCAACGAACGTCACCAGTTGGGTGCGGCGGTGCTGATCTATCTGCTACTGCTCTCCACCCTGCTTTGGTTCAGCTACAAGACGGTATGGAAGCACGAGAGCCACTGAGGCGATCGACGCATTCAGAATTGAAAAGGCCCCAGAGCGATCCGGGGCCTTTTTTCTATGGGTCGGAAGCGAGGTCCTAGACCTCGCCCTTAACTCCGCTGGCTCTGTAGAAAAGCTGCAGGGTGCGTAGGCGGGCGAGCGGGGCGGCATCGGCGACGAACGGCTCGTGGCCGGAGCGGTTGAAGGCGTGGCCGGCGTCGTAGAGGTGGATAGGCAGGGCGGGATGGGCCTCACGCACCGCCTCGACCGCATCCATCGGAATGGAATCGTCGCGGCGTCCGTAATGCAGGATCACCGGACAGCGCGGCGTCTCTGACCGCAGCGACAGAATCTGACGGCCATAATAGCTGCTGGCGGCGCTCAGGCCCTCACAGCGACAGGCGGCCATCCAGGCGGCCGCCCCGCCCCAGCAATAGCCCACAGCGAACACAGGGGGCTTTAGGCTGTCGATCACCGCCTGTAGGTCACCTTGCGCCTGGTCCCAGGGCGTGCGTTCCATCAATGCCCGGCCGCGGCCTACGCCAAACGCGTCATAGCTGCCCTCGAAGCCCGGCTTGGCGCGCTCGAACATGGCCGGAGCCATCACCTCATAGCCATCAGCCGCAAAGCCGTCGGCGACGGCACGGATGTGTTCGTTGACGCCGAATATCTCCTGGATGACCACCAGCCCCCCGCGACGCGCGTTACCGGGGGGCACGTGATATGCGGGAACCTCAAAGCCGTCGAAACGGCTCTTGATGCTGATCATCTCGCCCATCTGTGCTCTCTTCTTCAGGGGTGCGTTTCTTGGCGCAAATCCTCGAGGCTCTAGACGTTGAAGCGGAAGTTCATCACGTCGCCGTCGTGGACGACATAGTCCTTGCCTTCCGAGCGCAGTTTGCCGTTGTCGCGCGCGCCCGCCTCGCCTTTGAACTTTACATAGTCGTCGTAGGCGATG
>CAISYT010000106.1 GCA_903889785.1 uncultured Caulobacterales bacterium | reverse complement strand
GCGTGCGGATCGCCGATGCGGCGTCCAGCCTAGGCCGCTATCCTCATGAGCTTTCCGGCGGCATGCGCCAGAGGGTGATGATCGCCCAGGCCATGGCTTGCAGTCCTGACCTGCTGATCGCCGACGAGCCAACCACAGCCCTGGATGTGACCGTCCAGTCTCAGATCCTTGCCCTGATGGACGAACTGCGGCGCGAGACCGGCGCCGCCCTGGTGCTGATCACCCACGACATGGGCGTTGTCGCCCGCCTGGCAGACCAGGTCGCCGTGATGCAGTCAGGTCTGATCGTCGAGTCTAGCCCGGCCCAGACCCTGTTCGAGGTGCCACGCCATCCCTACACCCGCCGCCTGCTTGAGGCCGCGCCGCGCCTAGACCGGCCGCAAGGCGCGGGCCGGCCGGTTCCTGCGCCGCTATCGCCGCAAGCACCGACGGTCATCGAGGTTCGCAAGCTGACGGTCGGATTTCCGGTGCGGGTAAGGGCCTTTTCCAGGCCCCAGACCCTGCCTGCGGTGGATAGGATCAGCTTCTCCCTGCGCCGAGGCGAAACCCTTGGCATTGTAGGCGAGAGCGGCAGCGGAAAGTCGACCTTGGCGCGGGCGGTGCTCCGGCTCATCCCAGAGGGGCAGGCTACCCTGAGCGGTACCGTCACCGTGCTGGGCTGCGACCTTGGTGCGCTCACCCCGTCGGCGCTGCGCAGGGCGCGCAGCGACATGGCCATCGTATTCCAAGACCCCCTGGCCAGCCTCGACCCACGGATGACCGCCGGCAATTCCATCCTAGAGCCCTTAAGCGTGCACCGCCCCGCGCTGACTGACGCCGAGCGCTGGGTCGCCGTTGAGGCCATGATGCAGCGGGTAGGCCTCGATGCCGACCTGATCAACCGCTATCCACACGAACTCTCAGGCGGGCAAAATCAGCGGGTCGGAATCGCTCGCGCCATGATTCTGACCCCAAGTCTGTTGATCTGCGACGAGGCCGTTACGGCGCTCGACGTATCGATCCGGGCCCAGATCATCGATCTGTTGATCACCCTGCAGCAGCATACGGGGATGGCGATGATCTTCATCAGCCACGACCTGGCCGTGGTGCGCGAGATCAGCCACCGCCTCATGGTGATGTACTTGGGACGCGTGATCGAACAGGGGCCCAGCCAGGCTGTCTATGCCGCGCCCGGCCACCCCTATACCCGCGCCCTGCTTGCCGCTGCCCCGATTCCAAACCCGGCAAGTGAACGATCGCGGGCGCATGTCCTGCTTCAGGATGAACCCGGCAGCGCCCTGGACCCCCGCGCGCAACTGCGCTTCCTAAGATCCCGGCTACAAGAGGACCCCGTCTACACGCCAAGGCTGATGGAGACGTCGCCTGGGCACTGGATCGCCGAACACGACCCTGCCTGAACCCTAAGCGGCCGGCAGCATTGCAAAACCTAGTGTTCCGCCTCAGTCCGTGGCGTCGCCCATGCCTGTCTTGAGCTCGGCGAGCCAAGCGGCAGCGGTCACATCTGAGGGCGCACGCCAGTCGCCACGCGGCGACAGCGCCCCGCCGCCGGAAACCTTGGGCCCATTGGGCATGGCCGATCGCTTGTACTGGCTTGTCTGGAAGAAGCGCACCAAGAACACCTCCAGCCAGTGCCGAATGGTCTTCAGATCGTAGGCGAGCCGCCCTTCCACCGAGATTGCCTCGGGCCACGATCCT
>CAISYT010000105.1 GCA_903889785.1 uncultured Caulobacterales bacterium | reverse complement strand
TCCACCGCCACCGCACAGGCGAGGTGCACTTCCATGCCCACAGCCACGCGGGCGACGTGAGGGACCACACGCAGAGCGCCCATGCCCATGGCCACCCGAAGGGTGCCTGGGGCCGCAGCCTGGCCATCGGCATGATGCACGGCCTGGCGGGCTCGGCAGCACTGGTGGCGCTGGCCGCCTCGAGCGCACCGTCGGTGCATGTGGGCCTTGTCTTCATGCTGGTCTTCGCAATGGGGTCAATCGCCGGCATGGCGGCCTTTTCAGCCGTGATCGCCGTGCCCCTGTCCTGGACCGCCAACACGCTGACTTGGGCCAGCCGGTCGCTGCAGGTTGTCGCCGGCCTCATCGCGGTGGGGATCGGGCTTCGTATCGTCATCGAGACAGCACCTGTGCTGTTCGGCTGAGCGCAGCGCTAACCCCTCCTTCATCATGCCCGGGCTTGTCCCGGCCATCCTTTTTCACGGCCACCAAAAAGGATCGCCGGGACAAGCAACTGTCGATTTTCAATGGCTATGACGGAACTCCGAGTTGTCGCGCATGATGGCATTGAGGATGGTGAGGAACTTGTGCATGGCTGCGACGAGAGCGACTTTGAATGGTTTACCGGCTTCCCGGAGGCGTTTGTAGAAGGGGTAGAGGTGGGGCATCTTGGCCTTGAGGGCGCTCAAGGTTGCCATGTAGAGGACATCGCGGACTGACTTGCGACCTCTGGCACACTTGCCGCTCCTGGTGGTCTTGCCGGACTGCCTTGCATGAGGCGCGATCCCGACGAGGGAGGCGAGTTGCTTGGCCCCGATGTGGCCGAGTTCCCGGAGATCGGCGATGAGCGTTGCGGTCAGCACGGGGCCGACGCCGGGCAGGCTGAGGAGCCTGACGGCCTGCTGTGAGAGGATGCCATCGGTATTGATCTGCGTCTTGATCTCGGCCTCGAGTTCGGCAACATCCCTGGCGATGACGGCGAGCCGGCGATTATGCATCCGCTTGAGCAAGGGCTCAGTGGTGGTCCCGAGAAGCGACGTGATCTCCTTGGCCTCTCCCATGAGCCTGCGCCGCTGGGCAGCAAGGGCGCTGAGGCGGTCCCTTGCGGGATCGGGCTGGTAGGCCATGAGCACGTCCCTGGCGGTGGCGATGTAGCGTGCGATGACCGCAGCATCGAGGGCGTCGGTCTTGGCCGCGATCTTCAGCGAGGTGGCGAAGGTCCTGACCTGGGCGGGGTTCAGCACATAGACCACGAAGCCGGCCGTTGCGAAGAAATCGGCGGCCTGCTTCTCGTAGCCGCCCGAGGCCTCGAGGCCGATGGCGGCGATGCAGAGGCGCTGAAGCTTGGCTTTGAGCGAGCCAAATCCCGCCGGGGTGTTGGCGACCGTGAGTGGCTTGCCCGAGGGGTGGAGACGGACATCGAGGCGTTCCTTCGAAACATCGATGCCAACGAACTGAAGATCTGCTAACGTCCTTGCGCTCCCTGGCTTGTCATGCGGGCTCTCAGGCCCAAGCAACTGTTCGGGGTGAATGCAAAGATGACGGGGACCACGCTTGACCACGGTCTCTAGGGACCAGCCCGGTAAATCGGTCTCCCGTCAACACCGGAGGTGCGGTCAAGGCGCCTCCGGTGTCCCGTTTATAGCCCAATTCTTCGAGACAAGCCCGGCGATGATGAATGCGAGATGGGAGAACCGCCCTACTTCACCAGCTGCTTCACCAGCGCATCCACGAGGCGCGGCAGGTCATAGGGGAAGCGGGCAGTGATCAGGTTGCCGTCCACCACGCAGGGCTCGTCCAGCACGGTGGCGCCGGCATTGGCGAGGTCCGGGTGGATGTTCCACACGGCGGTGGCCTTCTTGCCGCGCAGGATATCGGCACTGACCATCACCCACTGGCCATGACAGATGGCGCAGGTGGGCTTGCCCGAGGCATGCATGTCGCGGACGAAATCGCGCGCGTGCTTGTCGGCGCGCAGCGCATCCGGGTTCCAGCAGCCGCCGGGATAGATGCAGGCGTCGTAGTCGGCGACCTTCGCCTCGTCCATGTAGGTGTCGATCTTGAGCCAGCC
>CAISYT010000104.1 GCA_903889785.1 uncultured Caulobacterales bacterium | reverse complement strand
TGTATGATGGAGTGGCCTGCCCCTGACGAAGGATCACTCTTCCGGCGCATGAGACTTTTCGGCCGATTTTTTCGGATGGCCTGGACGACTGCGGTTCTAGCCGTAGCGCTTTTCGCCTATGCGTCGGTGGCTTCGGTCGTCATGCAGGCGGGCGGCGCGACGCCGTTCTCCGCTTCAGCCATGCCCGGCGACGACATGGACATGGCAGCGATGGCCATGTGCGGCATGGCCATGGACATGCCGGGGATGCCGATGGACCACGGCGGTCCCGCCTCGCCGGATCACGGCACGAATGACGGTAAGCCCGACCCTTGCGCCTTCTGTTCGGCCGCCGCCCATCTAGCGGTTCTGGCCTTTGTACCGCCCCTGCCCTGCCCGACGGCCGTCGCCTGGCGGGTGCCGCCGATTCCGCAAGTTCGGGGCCAATGCGGCCCGCTGGCGTTCCGCGCTACCGCGCGCGGCCCGCCCAACACCTCTCTCATGAGCTGATACGCCGCGCAGGCCATTGGGCCTGCGTGAACACGCGCGCGTGGCCGCCGGCTCTAAAGCCGTGGCCCGAGAGGATCATTATGAAAAGTCTACTGCTCGCGAGCGCATGCGCGCTCGCCCTTGGCCCCGTGACCTGGGCAGCGACGATATTGCCCGACACGACTGTCTCGCCGGTCGATGTCATCGCAAGTGTGTCCCACCTCGATATCGCCACCCTGCCCAATACGCGGGCCAGCGTGACCGCCGAAGAGATCGTCAAGACCATCAACGTCTTCACGCCCGAAGACACCCTGCGCTACCTGCCTAGCCTCACCGTGCGATCCCGGCACGTCGGCGACACCCAGTCGCCGGTGGCGACGCGGACGTCCGGCCTGGGCGCCTCGGCGCGGAGCCTGATCTACGTTGATGGGGTGCTGATCTCGAGCCTGATCGGCAACAACAATACCAGCGCCTCGCCCAAATGGGGCCTGGTCTCACCCGAGGCAATCGAGCGTGTCGATGTGCTGTACGGACCGTTCTCAGCGGCATTCGCAGGAAATTCGATCGGCACGGTGATCGCCTTCACCCAGCGCATGCCGACCAAGCTCGAGGGCTCGGCCCAATTGCAGGGCCAATCCCAAGCGTTCCAGAAATACGGCGACGATGACTCTTACGGAACCTGGCGTTTCGCCGCCAGCCTGGGCGACCACATCGGCAAGGCCGCCTTCCGACTGAGCTACAATCACCTCGACGCCCACAGCCATCCGCTGACCTACGCCACGGCCACGGTTCCAACAGCGGCCAGCGCGGCGGGAACGCCGGTGACGGGAGCGTTTAACGATAACAACCGCACGGCTGTTCCAATCTTGGTGCTGGGCTCGACGGGGATCGAACACCAGGTGCAGGACAATTTCTCCGGTCGCCTGACTTACGACCTGACCCCCGCCCTGACCGCCGCCTACACGCTCGGCCTGTTCAGCAACAAGGCCGACTCCACCGTCAATTCCTACCTGCGCAACGCCGCTGGCCAGAGGGTCTATACGGGTCAGGTCAATATCGCCGGGCGCGCCTACACCCTGGCCAATACGGCCTTCTCGAACGGCGTTTACAATGTGAACGAACTGCTTCTGGCCCAGGGTCTGTCGATGGCGTCAGCATCGGCTGGCGTATTCGATTTCGACATCGTCGGAACCCGATTCGACTATCTGAAGGCCCGCCAACGCATTCCGAGCGGCGCCCTGCCGGCGGCGTTCACAAGCGGAGCCGGGTCGTTGGCCTCGACCGACGACACCGGCTGGTACACGCTCGACGCAAAGGGAACCTGGCGGCCGCAGGGCATCGACGGGGCTAACATCGTCACCTTCGGCGCCCATCAGGACAGCTTCAAGCTGAACAGCCCACGCTACGCCCTCGCCGACTGGATCAGCGGCCCGATCGGCGCGACCCAGAGCTTCAGCCGCGGGCGCACGCGCACCCGCGCCGTGTGGGCTCAGGACGCCTGGACGATTTCCCCAAAGGTCACGGCGACGCTGGGTCTGCGGATTGAATCCTGGCGGGCCTATAACGGTCTGAACTATTCCGCCGCGCCGGCGCTGAACCGCGACCAGCCGGAGATCAAGCGTACGGCGGTGTCGCCAAAGGCCGTGCTGGCCTACGCGCCCAGCGGCGACTGGCGGCTCAAGGCGTCGGTCGGGGCGGCCAGCCGCTTCCCGACCGTGACCGAGCTCTACCAGTCCATCACCGTCGGCACGACGCTGCAGGTTCCCAATCCGAACCTCAAGCCCGAGAAAGCGCTGTCCAGTGAACTCTCCGTCGAACGACTGTGGGATGACGGCAGCCTCCGGTTGTCGGTGTTCGACGAGCGGATCGAGGATGCCCTGCTGTCGCAGACCGCCCCTCTGCCGGTCGGCTCGACCACCCTGGCCAGCTATGTCCAGAACGTCGACAGGACCCACGTCACCGGCGTCGAGCTGGTCGCCTCCAGGCGGGACGTGCTGGTGCGGGGACTCGAACTCTCCGGCTGGGTCACCTACGCCTCGGGCGAGGTCGAGAAGGACGCAGCCTTCGCCGCCGCGGTCGGCAAACGCCTGCCCGGCGTGCCGCGTTGGCGTGGATCTGTGGTCGCGTCCTACGCTGTCATGCCCAAGCTCGACCTGTCCCTGGCCGCCCGCTACAGCGACCGTCAGTTCAGCGCCATCGACAACAGCGACCGCTACGCCAACACCTACCAGGGTTTCGGCGGCTATTTCGTCGCCGACGCCAAGGCCCGCTACCGTGTCAGCGGCCATCTGACCGCCAGCCTCGGGGTCAACAACATCGGCGGCCGTGACTACTTCCTGTTCCACCCCTTCCCGCAGCGGTCGGTCGTCGCCGATCTCAGCTGGACCTATTGAACCCCCTGCATGGACAAGCGGAACTCACAGCCATGAAACCCTACTTTCTCGCCTTTGCGGCGGCCGCCACTCTGATCGGCCCGGCCGCCAGCGCCCACATCGTCTTCGCCCAGCCCACCGCCGCCCCCGGCGGCTACGTCGGCGCGCTGCGGATCACCCACGGCTGCGGTGCCTCGCCGACCACTGCGCTCGCGGTGACCATCCCGGCCGGGATCGACAATGCCAAGCCTCAGGCAAAGGCCGGTTGGACCATCGAGATCACGCGGGAGCCGCTTCGGAACCCAACCCGCAGCGAAAGCGGGGCGGCGGTGACCGAACGGGTGAAGGCGATCACCTGGCGCGGCCAGTTGCCCGTCGACCAGTTCGACGAGGTCGGGCTTTCCTTCACAGTGCCGGCCGGCGTGGGGCCGCTCTATTTCCCAACTGTGCAGCGCTGCGAAGCGGGAGAGAACCGCTGGACTGATATTCCGGCCGCTGGGGCGAAGTGGACCAGCGTTCCCAGGCCAGCGCCCGTGATCACCCTTACCGGGTCCAGCGGGGGTACGGCCCCCATGCCTGGGATGGACATGGATACGATGTCGGGGATGGCGCACTAGGGCGATTTAGAGCCCTGGGCTTGGCGCGGGGCCGCGAAGACCCCGTCGCTCGTCGGCCCTGGCACGACACGCCGGTAGATCGGGGCCTCGGCCAAATGCAGGCGGCGCACCGACACCGATCGTTCCAGATCGGTGATGGTGGCGGCGACAATACAGACACCAGCGGCAGCGCGCAGGCTCACGGCAAACTTTTCTTTATAATGCACCAGAACTCAGCACAACTTTGAGAAGAGAAAAAGAACAAAAAAGGAACATAGGGGGTTTATTTAGGGTTAACATTGCCGAGGCTCGGCGGTCGAAGCCGCCGTCAATAACGGCTATCTGGCCAGCCGTGCTTCGATGGCGTCCCACATCAGGGCGGTGGCGTCGACGCCGGTGAAGCACTTGAGCTGCTGGGCGCCAGTGGGGGAGGTAACGTTGATCTCGGTGCAGTAGTCGCCGATCACATCTATGCCCACAAACAACAAGCCACGCTGGCGCAAGTCGGCCCCGATCGTGGCGCAGATTTCGCGGTCGCGCGCGGTCAGCTCCACCGCTTCGGCACGTCCGCCGACATGCAGGTTAGAGCGCACCTGGCCCGCCTGGGGCACGCGGTTGATCACCCCGACGGGTTCGCCATTGACGATCAAGATGCGCTTGTCACCCTGAGCGACCGCCGGCAGGAATTTCTGCGCGATCACCGGCTCGCGATTTGAGGCGAAGAACAGCTCTAGCAAACTATCGAGATTGGGATCGTCGGCCTTCAGCCGAAACACCCCGGCACCGCCATTGCCGTAGAGCGGCTTTAAGATCACGTCGCCGTGGCGTTGACGGAAATCGGCGATGGCAAGCGGATCGCGCGTGATCAAGGTCGGCGGCTGCAGGCCTGGAAAGCCGGTGACATAGAGTTTCTCGGGTGCGTTGCGCACCTCGGCGGCATCGTTGACCACCAGGGTCTGGGCCCCGAGCCGCTCCAGCATATGGGTACTGGTGATATAGGCCATGTCGAACGGCGGGTCCTGGCGTAGCAGGATCACATCCATAGTCGAGAGATCGACGGTTTCCATCACGCCGTGCGTGGCATGGCGGCCCTGCTCGCGGCTGAGGTCAACCAGGTGGCGGGCGCGGGCGGTGATCTTGCCGTCTTCCTGCGCCATCTGGTCGGGGTGATAGGTCCACACCGTATGGCCGCGCAGGCGCGCGTTCTCGATCATCAGAAAGCTGGTGTCGGCCGACACATCGACCTGATCGATCGGGTCCATCTGGACAGCGACGCGGAGGGACATTCGGCAATCCTCAGACTTCGGCTAGGCCGCGCAGTTATACGGTTTTACGCCCAGTCTCAAAGCCGCTCAGTTCAGCGTCCCTAACGTGCGCCCGCATCGTCGGGCCAAGCGTTCGGGAATGGTGTGGCAAACGCCAGGGTGCGAGAGCGATCAGGTCAAGCCGCACCCAGAAATCCCGCAGGCCGATCGTCGTGGCGGAAATCTGCCGTCCCGCCCGACGCAGATAGTCGTGCTGAGCCGAGCCGACCGCCTCAAGAGCGGTGGCAAGATCGCTGCGATGCTTGACCTCGATGATGGCGAGGGTGCGATGCTTAGCGGCGACGATGTCGATTTCACCCAACGCGGTTAGCACGCGAAAGCCGATGATCCGGTAACCCTTCAACATCAGCCAGATGCCCGCCAGCACCACAGCGCGGAACCGCGCCTACGGTTGGAAAAGCCCCGCACCTTCGCAAGGGGGCTGGCCCGCCGACCCTTGCGCAAGCCATGGCGGTTTGGCTTGGGGCCGCCGCTCGAAGAACGCCGGGTCATGACATCGCCTTGCGGGCCAGCGCTCGGGCATAGACCGCCTTACGCGGCAGGCTCAGCCGCTTGGCGATCTCAGACGCTGCCTCGCCGGGCGATAGACGCGCCATGGCCTCGTCAAGCAGGGCGTCGGCATCTTCCACCGCGTGCGCCGCAGCCGCCAGCGGCGGACCAACCACGACAACGATCTCACCCTTCAAATTGCCCAGGGCTGGATCAGCGGCCAGGCTGGACAGGGTGCCGCGATGCATCGTCTCGTGAAGCTTGGTCAGTTCGCGCGCCACCACGGCTGGGCGATCCCCCCAAGGCCTTGGCCATGGCCGCTAGGCTGGACGACAGGCGCGGCGGGCCTTCGAAGAAAACCAAGGTCGCCGGAACCTGCGCCAGCTCCGCGAAACACCGGTCGCGCGCCACGCCCTTGGGCGGGGGAAACCCTGCGAACAGAAAACGTTCTGACGGCAGACCAGCGGCCACAAGTGCCGCGAGGACCGCACTGGCACCTGGCAGGGGATAGACCGCCGAACCCTGGGCCAGGGTGGCGGTTACCAGGCGCGCGCCGGGATCTGACACCAAGGGCGTGCCCGCGTCGCTGCACAGGGCAATGCGCTCACCGGCCGCCAAGCGTTCCAGCAGTTTGGGCAGGGCCTTGGCGACGGCGTGCTCGTCAAATCTCTGCATCGGCTTAGACAGGCCATAGGCCGTCAGCAGCTTGGCGGTGACGCGGGTATCCTCGGC
>CAISYT010000103.1 GCA_903889785.1 uncultured Caulobacterales bacterium | reverse complement strand
TGAGGAGCGCGGCATCTACACCGCCCATGACTTTGCAAACGCGCCCGACGGCTGGGTGCGCCAGCGCATGGGGGTTGTGGGCCTGCGCACAGTCCACGAGCTGCGTGGCCTCGTCTGCCATGCACTTGAAGACCAACCTCCGCCCAAGCAGACTACCTGCTGCTCGCGCACCTTTGGCACCGCAATTTTCGACAAAGGTCAGGTCCATGATGCTGTCATGAGCTTTGCCGAACGAGCGGCCGAGAAGGTGCGCAACGCCGGACAGGTCGCGGGCGCGGTGCAGTTGTTTATCCGTACCGATCCCTTCGCCCAGGATGCACCGCAGAAGTCGGTGTCAGGCTCCGCTACATTTCACCGGCCGACGTCCGACACCCGGGACATCGGCGCCGCGGTAATGAGGATATTCGAGAGCATCTGGCGAGAGGGTTATGGCTGGCGGAAGGCCGGTGTGCTGCTGCTGGATCTCGGCGCGCCGGGCCAGGCCCCGGTCTCACTGTTCGATATCATCGACGCCCCAGATGACGGGCTCATGAAGGCGATGGATCAGATCAATGCCCGCTACGGTCGGAGGACAGCCCGGCTTGGCTTGGCCCAGAAGGACGGCGAGTGGCACATGCGGCGGGAGAACCTGTCGCCCAGTTTCACGACACGCTGGGGGGATATCCCTTCAGCGAAGATGGGGTGAAGCGACTATATCTTGGCTTCTCTCATCACATGGTGCTGACAGTCTAGCGCCAACATTTCTCCGGTTGCCGCCATAAGCAGGCTTACAGAGCCGCTGTCAGTCCTACGGCAACTTTCCCCCGTCCCCGCCTTCGCACTTTGAGGGCTGGCGCTCATGCTGATTGGGCGGTGGCGACCGTGGCAGCCTGATCTGCTGGGTAGGGAAGGGGCGTTTTCGCCTTTGCCCACTTAACTTGTCAATTCCGCCGGCGGTGCCTCGATCGTGCTTTGGATCGGCGTGGTATTCGCCAGCCGCTGGGTGGGCTTCCTCTAGGGATAATTTGCACACGGGTTCCTTTGGGCCGTTACACCCATTAGTGAGGCCGAACGCGCGGCGTGTCCGCGGTAACCGGTGATCTATCGGCCCATGACCGATCCCCTATCCAGCGCGCGTATCGCCATCATCGGCGGCGGTTTTTCTGGTGTATTGCTGGCTATAAATCTGCTGGCTCATGCAGATGGCCCACAGGTGCTGCTAATCGACCGCACCGGGGTGTTCGGACCGGGCGTAGCCTATGGTACTGACGAGCCGGATCATCTCCTCAATGTCCGCGCCGGCGCGATGGATGTTTTTGCCGACCGGCCGCAGGATTTTCTCCACTGGTTGCGCGGTCCTGGCGGGATGCCCCATGCCGATCCGAGCGACTTCGTGCAACGTCGGCTGTTCGGCCAGTACATCCGCGACCGCCTTGCCGAGGCCATCAAAGGACCTGGCGGCGAGCGTCTCTCGCTTATCACGGATGATGTCGACGCCCTAAGGCCGGTGCCAGGCGGGGTTACACTGACCCTGCACCGGGGCGGCGCGCTTGCGGCCGATGCGGCGGTTCTGGCCCTGGGGAATTTGGCGCCGACCGCCCCGTTTCCGTCCGGCCATCCAGTGCTCGCCCACGAGCGCTTCATCGCGGATCCTTGGAGCGCCGATCCGCTCAAAATGGTCGGCACAGGGGAGGGCGTGTTCCTGATCGGAACCAGCCTGACCATGGTTGATGTGACGCTGACCCTGCGGCGCCTTGGCCATCGCGGCCAACTGATGGCGCTGTCGCGGCGTGGTCAGTTGCCACGCCATCATGTTATCGGGCCAGAGACGCCGATTGAGCCGCCTCCGGCGGCGGCAACCCTATCTCGATCCCTGCAGGCGTTCCGCGCCGTCATCCGAGATGGGGCGGATTGGCGCAGCCTACTCGACGGTCATCGGCCGCAGGCGCAGGCCCTCTGGGCCAGTTTACCGCCCAAACAGCGGGCCAGTTTCGTGCGACACCTGAGGCCCTTCTGGGAGGTGCACCGCCACCGCCTTGCACCCGCAGTCGGAGCACGGATCGACGCGCTGCAGGCTGCCGAAATCTTTCGCTACGCCGCAGGCCGGCTGGTCGACGCCAGGGGCGGGGAGGGCTTGATCACCGCGGACTGGATTCCGCGTGGATCTGGCACAACCCATCGCACCACGGCCAACTGGCTGATCAACTGCGCTGGCCCCGAGGCGGGATTGATCCGCTCCGATGAGCCTCTATTGCGTCAGCTCCTTGCCGAAGGCCTGATCCGGCCAAGCGCGCTCGGGCTGGGCATGGACACTGACGCGCAGGAGCATGTGCTGGCGCGCGACGGCCAGCCCCACAATCGCATCATGGCCGTGGGGGCCCTAACCCGTGCCCGCTTCTGGCAGCTGACGGCCGCCCCGGACATCCGGGTACAGCTGGAAAGGCTGGCGTCACACCTCCTGCGGTAAAGCCTCTCCTTCATTTGCACGCCAATGGGGCAGGTGTCGGCGCATGATCCCGCTGGTGTCGGACAAGGTCTTCCAGCTTATGCCAGCCGGCGCTGGCACCCCTGTTGGGCTCGGCCGTGCTGCTCAATGCCGACTATATCGGTGCCAGCTTGAAGACTTTGAGTTAGTCCCGCTCAGGAACCTCGCCATGGGTCGCGAGCAGCTTTGGCTCGCCCCAATCCTCGAACTCGGGGTCGCCCTCGATCTGTAAAACCACGACCCCGAGGCTTGAAGCCGACTGGCGTTCGCCGTTGCGCAAGGCTTCGGCTGCAGTCTTGAATTGCCGGGGCTGTCCCGTCACCAGCCGTTTGCCGCGACGCTCCACAGTCTGAACGGTAAAAAAGGTCACCCGGGCCACCGCCCGAGCGTCTACTTCTTGCCCTTGCTCAGCGGGGCCAACACGCCTTTCAGGCTCGGTGCCGATGCGTTGGCCTTGGCGGGCTGGGTCTTCTTGGTCTTGCCCTTGGATTCTTTCACGGTGCGGTTTTCCTTCTGCTGACTGACAGGCTATCCGCCGCCGGGGCGGCTGCCTCGGCGCTCGAGCGATGCGGATTGTCGGTGGGTTGGAAACGGATCATGCGCCGCATTGGCGTGGGCGGATAGGGCGCAATGACCTAGCGGGTCGATAACGTAAAAAGAAAGGGCCGCCCGAAGATGAGCGACCCTTGCGTGTTCAGCCAGATGTGGCCTTTCTCGGTTCGAGATCGGCGGGGTCAGGACCCGCCGAGTTCCTTGCGAACGATCGCCGCCCCCTGGGCGAGGGATGCCAGCTTCCCATAGGCAACGTCGATGTTCATGGGGGCCATGCCGCAGTTGGTGGCGGGGAAAAACTTCTCGGGCGGCACATAGTTCATGGCGGCACGGATGGTGGCGGCTACGTCCTCGGGTGTCTCGATCTCATCGGTGGCCACGTCGATGCAGCCGACCATGACGTCCTTGCCCTTGAGTAGGCCAATCAGTTCAATCGGAACCTTGGAGTTGCGGCATTCCAGCGAGACCATGTCGAGGCTACTTTTTGCGATATGCGGAAGGGTGTCCTCGTACTGGCGCCATTCCATGCCAAGCGAGGCTTTCCAGTCGTTATTGGCCTTAATGCCGTAACCGTAGCAGATGTGAACGGCGGTCTTGCACTTCAGTCCCTGCTTGGCGCGCTCCAGGGCCGGTAGGCCCCATTCGGACACCAAGCTCATGTAAACGTTCCACGCCGGCTCATCGAACTGAATGATGTCGACGCCCAGAGCCTCCAGTTCGAGGGCTTCTTCGTTCAGCGCCTCTGCGAAGGCGAAGGCCATCTTGGCGCGGTCGCCGTAGTAGTCGTCTGCCAGTGTATCGACCAGGGTCATCGGGCCGGGCAGGGTGAACTTAAGTGTCTTGCGGGTGTGGGCGCGGGTGGCGCGGGCCTCGGCGCTGTGCACAGACCCCGTGCGTACGATCGGCCCAATCACATTGGGGCAGTCGGCCTTATAGCGATCATTGCGGATACCGATTGTCTTCTTGTTTTCGAAATCGATGCCGCCGACGTTGGCCAGAAAGCCATGCACGAAATGCGACCGTGCCTGCTCGCCGTCGCCGACGATGTCGAGCCCGGCGTCTTCCTGCCGCTTGATCGCCAGGATGGTGGCGTCCAGCTTGCCCTGCGCCAGGGCCTCGCCCTCAAGTTTCCAGGGTGCCCAGAGGCGCTCCGGCTCGGCCAGCCACAACGGTTTCGGCAAGCTGCCAGCCAGGGTTGTCTTGAGCATTTTCTGCCTCCCGTAAGGAGCGCGACTTGAACCCCAACTGTCTGTTCGCCGCAAGCGTGCTAGAGCCTGATCATGACGAAGAAAATGCCATTTGGGTCTGGCCTGCCGGCGCGGCTCTGGAACACGCCCTACCTCTTGGTCACGCTGGTGGCCCTGGCCTGGGCAGGCAATGCGCTGGTCGGCAGGGCGGCGCGGGACCTGGTTCCCCCGTTTACCCTGGCCTTCGTGCGCTGGGCCGGTGCCCTGACCTTGCTGGCACCGTTCGCGTGGCCGCACTTGAAACGAGACGCGGCCGCGTTGCGGGCCAAGGCCGGGATCGTCATTGTGCTGGGCCTTCTGGGCGTCGCTACCTTCAACGCCCTGCTCTATACGGGGCTGCACTACACCACGGCTACGAATGGCGTGCTGATCCAGGCCGCAATTCCGCCGCTGATCGTTGCCTTTGCCTTTCTGCTCTTTAGCGAGACCGTGGGCTGGCGACAGCTGGCCGCCGTGGCTATTTCCGCTTCAGGCGTGGTGATCATCGTCTGCCAGGGCAGCGTCGATGTGCTGCTGAAGCTGCGGTTCAACCACGGGGATGGCCTGATCCTGATCGCCGTCCTGGCGTGGGCGATCTACACAGTGCTCTTGCGCCTGCGCCCGGCGGTGAATCCATTAAGCTTCATGGCCTGTGTCTTCGCCATCGGGGTTGCGGCCATGGGGCCAGCCAGCCATTTCGAACTGACCCACGGTCATCGCATTATCTGGAGCATCGCGAGCCTGGGGGCCTTTGCCTATGTGTCGGTGGTTCCATCCCTGCTGGCCTATTTATTCTACACCCGCGCCGTCGACCTGGTGGGCCCGGCGCGGGCCTCGCAGGCCATTAATCTCATGCCTGTGTTCGGGGCTGTGCTGGCGGTCATCCTGCTGCATGAGCCGCTGGCGGCTTATGATCTGATCGGAGGCGTGCTGATTGTCGCCGGGGTGATCGGCTTTGCGGTGGTGCCCGCGAAGGCGCCCGCTGACAAATCTTCAAAGATCGGACTAGACTAGTCGGCCGGAGGGGAAAACATCGCCAATGAAGAATCTCAAGACCCTTCTCGCTGTCGTGTCGCTTGGTATCGCCGCAAGCCCCGCCTTGGCGCATCATAACGCCAACGCCGCCTACAACACGGCAGTCCAGGTGCAGCGCACCGGGCCATTGATCGAACTGCGCGATATCGAGCCGCACGCGGTTTGGAAATTCGCCGTGGTCGACACGGAGACCAAGGCCCAAACGGTATGGACGCTCGAAGGTGTGAACAGTTCGGAACTGCACCGGATGGGCCTGTTGATCCGCCAGGATCTCAAGCCGGGATCATCGATGACCTATATCTTCAGCCCGTCGCGTGACGGTTCAAACACCGGTCTGCTGAAGGCTGTGATTATCGGTAGCAAGACCTACCGGCTGGCGACATACTAGGCCGACGCCTAGCGCTTCTTGCCAAGCTCGGCGGCAATGTCCTTGGTCATTCGGCCGACTTTGCGGTGGGCGGCGGTCAGTTGATCGCGGGTGATGCCCCAGCGCTTCATCCAGTATTCGACCGCCTGCCGTTCGGTCAGGTCGAGCCGGTCCTTGTCGATGAATCCGCGCTTGTCCTTCAGGCCGGCCATGATCGTCTCCCGCAGTTCCGTCTAGCCGCCGTTCTATACCAGCAGACCGACGCCGTCGCGGATGGCGATTGTCACGCCGAACGCCTGAGACCGCGCCGCGAAATCAGCGAGGATGCGCGTCGCGTCTACCGTTCCAGCCAGGGAGGGCCGCCCGCGAGTTGCCATGTCGGACGGTCCGCCAAGACCCGTGTCGTTCAGCACGATGGGAATAAAGCCGATCCGGGGCTTGCCCGCACCGCTGATCTGGCAATCGACAATCAGCCCATCCCACACGCGCTGCGGATAGGTCCCCGGTGGGGTTTCGGTTTGGAAGATGAAATTGCCCAGGCCGTAGAACAGCGGGGCATTATTATAGAGTTCCATACCGTGCAGGAGCGGAGCGCCGTGGCTGACAAAGACGGTGGCCCCGGCGTCGATACAGCGCTTAGCCAGCTGACGCTGCCAGGGGGCTGTGATGGCCATGTCGTCGCCCCAAAGGTGATTGTGCTGGTAGGCGATAACCACCTCTGCGGTTTTGGCACCCTCGGCCAGGGCGGCATGG
>CAISYT010000102.1 GCA_903889785.1 uncultured Caulobacterales bacterium | reverse complement strand
GGATCGAGCTTGCGCAGGCGAACTTTGTAGCCGCGGGCTTGTAGCAACGCGCCCAGAGCGGCGGAGGCGAGGCCTTTCCCAAGTGAGGAGACCACGCCGCCAGTGATGAAAATATAGCGGACCATGGGTGTACAGGTTAGCGCCGATTCGGGCTCAGCGCTTGACCTGTGACGCGGAAAGTTTGCGCCATCCACATCTAAGACGAAATCTAGGGCCTCGGCGCGGGTGCAGCCGGGGCCGCCGGCAACAGCGGGCTCAGCGACGGAAGCGGGGCACCTAGGCCCTGGACCGGCGGCGGTTGGCTCTGGTCTGGTGTTGTGGTCGGCACCGGAGCCGCCGGGGTCACGGGGACCTTCAGGCTGTTGGGGTCAACCCCGCCGATTTTCAGCTTGCTGGTAATCGACGAATTCGCCGCATTGCGTCCCGACAGCAGGGTGAGCGTCAGGCTGATAATCAGGAAGGCCGTAAACAGGATCCAGGTTGTGCGGGTTAGCAGGTCGCCAGCGCCACGCGCACTCATGAATCCGGTCGGTCCACCGCCCATACCGAGGGCCCCGCCCTCGGATCGCTGAAGCAGCACAACGCCCACCAGCGCCAGGCAGATGAGGATGTTGATCGACAACAAGATGTTGAACAGCATGGAAGCCCTTCAAATGTGCGACCCGGATATGGAAACGGTCCCCGGAAAAAGCAAGCGGCTCCTCTAGCACCGGCTGTGCCGCCGCGCCATACCTGCGGATGGCATGATCGTTCAGACCGAGCACCTGACCCTCAATCCCCTAGCGGCGACAGATGCCCCGGGCATAAGGCCCTTGTTTGCCAATCCGCAGGTGATGGCGCACTGGGATTACGATGCAATCGACGCGCCGGCGTTGATCGACTAACTCATCGAAAACCAGATCTCGGCCATGGCGGCCAACCACGCTTTCTATTGGAGCCTGCGCGGAAATAGTGACGCGTCGGTCATGGGCTGCTTTGACATCGCCGAGATCGATTGGCAGCACCGCCGGGCCGAAGTCGGCTTCGTGCTGGCCAAACCGCTTTGGGGCCACGGCTATGCTCAAGATGTCATGAACGCCATCATCGACCACGTGACCGGGTTAGGCCTAAAGCGTTTGACCGCTCGCCTTCACGCCGGAAACATGCGGAGCGAAGCCCTGTTGAGGCGGCTGCATTTCCAACAGGAAGGCCTGCTGCGCGGCCATATCGAACGCGATGGCACGCGCCGCGACTGCAAAGTATTCGGCCTGCTGCTGTGTGTGTGGCACTTAGGTGAAAAACGGTGTCGGCCGTTCGGGTCTCCGCAGGGAGACTTGATATATGAGGGCCAGGATGGGGGTTCGATACGCAAGGCGCGGCAGCCGGTATAAAGGTCGTAAAAGGCCTATAACGCCAGTATTATCCCCAGAAAGTCGCTGGCCTTCAGCGAGGCACCGCCGACCAAGGCACCGCCGACCTGGGCGATCTTGAGGATTTCACCGGCATTATCCGGCTTGACCGAGCCGCCGTAGAGAATCGGTGCCACGGCACCGCCCTGGCCGGGCAGGGCCGCCCGAATGGCCGCATGCGCTTGGGCAATTTGGTCGAGCGTGGGCGTCAGCCCGGTACCAATGGCCCAGCACGGCTCATAGGCCACGGCAAAGGCCGCATCGGCCAGCGAAGCGGGCACCGAGCCTGCGATCTGGCTGGTGAGGACCTGCAGGGTTTGGTCCGCTTGACGCTGTTCGAGCGTCTCGCCGACGCAGATGATCGGTTTTAGCCCAGCCCACAGTGCGGCCTCGACCTTGGCAGCGACCTCAGCGTCTGTTTCGCCGTGATAGGTCCGGCGCTCCGAGTGGCCTAGAATCACAAGACTGGCCCCGGCATCGGCCAGCATTGGTGCAGCGATATCGCCGGTATAGGCACCGCTATCTTTGCCATGACAATCCTGCGCACCGATCAGGATAGCGCTGCCCTTCAATACCCAGGCCATCTGCGCCAAGAGCGTGGCCGGGGGGCATAGCGCCACGTCACAGGCGGCAGGCGACTCTGCCAGTGCGGCCGCCAGTTGTTTGGCTTCGTCGAGCGACGCGGCCGTGCCGTTCATCTTCCAATTGCCAGCAATCAGCGGTCTGATGGTCATGGTCGCGAAGCCCCCTACCGTGTTTCCTGCGCGATTAAGCCATCAGTGCGGCGCTGTCACGCCGCTGGCAGTGCTTGCGGGGGCCGCCCCGGCTCCACTATACCCCAAGCTCGCGCCGGCTCCGGGGAGGAGCGTGGCGTAGGGTCAGGAATTTCGCATGTTTGCCGCCTTCAGAGCGCTGTTTAAGTCAAAGCTATTCACCGGCGCGTTGTTTAGCCTGCTGGTGGTGTCCTTCATCGCGCTGGGTATCAGCGGCTCGAATCAGGGCGGCGGCGGCGTTTCCAACTGGGTCATCAAGTCTGGCAACCGCGCCGTCGACGCAACCGAGTTCAAGCGTCGCTTCGACGCCGAGAAGAAGCAGCTTGAACAACAGAACGGGCCAATCAGCATCGAGCAGGTTGCCATCAATGGGCTTGATCAACAGGTCCTGCATGTCATGGCCGCCCAAGAGTCGATCTCGGCCTTGAGCCAGAAGCAAGGCATTCAGGCCAGCGACGCTCAGGTGGCCACCGAACTGCGCAAGAATACCGCGCTTTTCAACCAAATCACCGGCCAGTTCGACCAGCAGGCCTATGCCCAGCGGCTCGCCGAAAACGGTATGACCCCGACAATCTTCGAAGGCCTGTTGCGTGACGACCTGACCAATCAGCATCTTGCGTCTGGCATGGCCGCTGGCCTGCGCGCGCCGCGCATCGCCACCGCCTGGATCGGGGCCTATTATCTCGAACAGCGCACCGTCTCGATGTTTGTGCTCGACCCCAGCAAGGTGGCCAACCCGGCTCAGCCAACCGATGCTGAGCTGGCCGCCTTCCT
>CAISYT010000101.1 GCA_903889785.1 uncultured Caulobacterales bacterium | reverse complement strand
CGACCAGGCGCAACTGCAGAACCAAAGCCTTGAAAAGCGGCTAGAAGTCTCAACCGCCGAGGTTGAAGGCCTAAAAGAACACCTCGAGCAGGTGCGTCGCGATGCTACGACGGATGGCCTAACCAACCTCTCCAACCGCAAGGCCTTCGAAGACACATTCGCCCATGCCTGTGCCGTGAGCGACCATAAGGGCACCTCGCTGAGCCTAGCCCTGCTCGATATCGATCATTTCAAAAGCTTCAACGGCACCTGGGGCCACCAGACTGGCGACCAGGTGATCCGCTTCGTCGCCAGCGTTATAGATCGACTGGGTTCCTCCCCACGCTTCGCCGCCCGCTACGGGGGAGAAGAATTTGCCATGATCTTCCCGTCGGAGTCGGCCGAAGTGATCGAGGCGGCCCTCGAGGAAATTCGCGTTTAAGTAGTGTCGCGCATGCTCAGGCGCCGTTCGACCAACGAATACCTCGGCAGGATCACAATTTCCTCGGGCTTTGCGGAACGGCACCCGGGCGAAACGGCATTGAATGAGATCGATCGCGCCGACGCCGCCAGGTAGCAGGAGCCGACCGGCTAAGCCGCAGGCTCACCTTCAGCGTAAGGGGCGTAGCTCTTTTCTTCGATGATATCGGACTCGCAGGCGAGGTTGATCGCCCGCTTGATGGCCGCGCGGCGATCATTCTCCCGATAGACAGACCGAGCCAGGGCAACGAAATCCTCGCCGAACACCCCGCGCCGCTCAAAGGCCCGCTTGCCTTCTTCGATGTCCCACAGCGCCACATTGACCGCCATCAGCTCGTCAGTGAGACGGCCAAGCTCGGGATGGACCGGCAGCGCAGTTGCGGCAATTTCCTCCAGCAAGACCCGTTCCCGCTCCACATTGGCTCGCTTTTCCAAGCCGATGCGGCTGGCCTTGACCCGCAAGATGGTCAGTTTGTCGACCAGTTCGCCAGCCGAAATCGGGGCCATAATCGCCATCAGACCCCCTGCCCCAGCAATCGCTGTAGCGCCCCGTCGGCGGCATCTATGGAAATGGCCTTCATCTCGTCTCCGTAGTCCGAGGCAGCCAGCATCTCAAGTCGTCGCGCCGCCGGTTTGAATTTGGCGGCCTTGCGCGCATCGCGCTGCAGGCTCAACAGCGGGGCACCTCCTGCGGCTAACATGTGGCCAGGGCCGGCGTCATTGGCCACGGCGGCGCAAAGCCGTCCCGCCAGGGCCACGACCAAAGCGGGACCGCGCAGGGTCGACTGAGCTTCAGCTTCCGGAAACCGTGCCGTCGGAATGGCCGCAGCGATCTTAGCCGCCTCGTCCAGTTCCTGTGGCCCCAACAGGAACACTGGCACAAATCCAAGCCGTGCCTGCCGCTGAGCAAGGGCGATATAGTTTTGTAGCGGCCAGCGCTTTTCCGCCCCACCGGAACCGGGGGCAAATCCGATATAGTCCTGGCCTTGTGGCAGCACACGCGCAGCTTCAGCGACAATCGCCGCGTCGGCAACAGTTATCGCTTGCGGTTTAGCGCCAGGTAAAGCGCGATCCAGCAGCACAGCCAGGCGCTCGACCAAGGCGACTGGCCAATCCTTCGCCGATGGCGTCGGTGCAATCCAACAGCCACCCAACGCAACGGCACGCCGCACGAACGCGCTTCGACGCAGATTTTCCTGAGTGTCGATCACCAAGTCGAAGGTGGCGCCGCCGAACGGACGTTTCCAGGGCAGGAAATCCCAGGCCCCCGCCCCCGTGGGTGTGGCGACGATGATTTCGTCGATCAGGCCCGAAACAATGGGTGCCAAGACAGTGGCGTAGACGGTTTCACCTTTGGCGGCGCACCAGGCGATATGCGCGTCCGGAAAGGCGACGCGCAGACCGGCAGCGAATGGGAGCTTGATCAAGCCATCACCAATCACCTCGCCCATCGAATAGACGAGGATCCGCATCGAGAGTCTTAGGCGTCCGCGCTGGTCGCAGGCGTGAT
>CAISYT010000100.1 GCA_903889785.1 uncultured Caulobacterales bacterium | reverse complement strand
TCGTTGAGCCCCTGCCTCGCTAGCCCGGCCAGCAGGCGGGCGATCGCGGCATCAACGCGGGCAATGGCCTGGTTCAGCTCTGGAGAGTCTGGGCCATTGTTATGGCCGGCACTGTCGACGTCGTCGAAATAGAGGTCTGTGAAATCGGGATGGTCGGTGGCGAACCAGGCCAGCACCAGATCGACGCGAGCGTTGGCCGACATGGTTTGGTCGAAGGTCATCGACCGATTGGGGCGCACCCCATGGATAGCGGCCTCGTCACCCGGCCAGAATAGGGAGTTAGCCTTAAGCCCCGAATCCTGGACCGTGACCCAGATTGGCTCGGCCTGGTCCCACCAGCGGGAATCGCGCACCTGGGTCCTATCGCCCAGGCCGAACTTGATCCCCGGCGCAGCGGGATCTTCGATGACATTGTGCACCAGGCCGTGGTGGTCGGGGCGCAGGCCCGTAACCAGGGTGTAGTGGTTTGGATAGGTCAACACCGGGAAAGACGGGCGCATGACTAGGGCATGTGCGCCATTCATCGCCAACCGGCTGAGCGTCGGTGTCACGCCACGGTTGATGTACTCAGCACGAAAACCATCGATCGAGATCAGGATAAGCGGCTTGCGGGCTGCGATCACCGGGCGCGATGTGGGGCTGACGCAGGCGGTCAAGGCCAGGACGACCGCCAGTATTATGCCCAGGCGGATCAATTTCATCGCAAGGCACCAGCCGTATGGGCGGGGTTGCCGTCATTGGGACTGGGCGTAACCCCCAAGACCTTGGCCATCAGGGGATAGATATCGACATTGTCGATCGGCGGTAAAACTGCGCTGTGACGGAAGGCCGGGCCACGGGCTACGAAGAAGGCCTGCATGTTCGGGTCGGCCGGATCGAAGCCATGATCGCCGCCGCCGATACGCCCCCCCTTGGAGCGCACCGCGCTGCCGATATTGCTGAGGCAGACGATGGGGGTAACGCGCGCGTTTTTGCCATAGACGAACCGCACCGGCACATTGTCCTTACGCCAGCACTTCAGATTAGGATGGGGTGCCAGAAGAATGGCCTCGGCCCGCGCCTGCTGCCCCGGCTCGGGCACAAAACTGGTGAAAGGGCCCGGATTGACTGCCTTGGCGATGGTGGGATCGATCAGGTCATCAAGGTAGTCGATACGCTTTAGATCAATCGGTGCCATGCCGTGGTCGGACATGACCGCCAGGTTGGTCGTGGTCCAAAGCCCCCGCGCCTTCAGCCCTTCGATGAGGCGGCCTATGGCCGTATCCACCAAGACAACTGCTGTATTGACCTGGGGAGAGACGGGCCCGAATTCGTGTCCGGCAATATCGACCTCGTCGATATAGAGGGTCGCAAACTGCGGGCGTTGACCGGCCGGCAGGTCTAGCCACGCCAAGAGCATGTCAACGCGGTCATTCGCGGCGGACTTCTTGAATGTGGCCCAATAGCTGGGGCGGATGCGGTTCACCGGGACTATGGAGCCGGGCCAGTATACGCTAGCGCTCTTGATGCCGGCCTGTTCCGCCGTAGTCCACAGCGGCACGCCGCCCGAAAACCAGCGCGGATCGTCACTCGGCTTGTCGAAATGGCCCAGGACGGGGTCGTTCATGACGTTGTTGACCAGGCCATGGTGGTCGGGCCGCAGGCCGGTGATCAAGGTGTAGTGGTTCGGGAAGGTAATCGAGGGGAAGGATGGCTTGACGCTCGTCGCCCGGACGCCTTCGGCAGCAATGGCGCTAAGGTTTGGGGTTATACCGCGGGCCAGATAGTCAGGCCGGAAGGCGTCAATCGACATCATGATGGTCAGGCGCGGCGCGGCGGTGGCGACCGGTAAAGGTGGGGCAACGCTGGCGCAGGCGCTCAACCAAAGCGCAGCGGCGGCCAGAGCCCCAAGTTTAAAGAGTCGCATTGCCAGCACCGCCTCGATCATTGACGCAAAGAAAACCCCCGCGGCACTGGACCGGCGGGGGTTTCCAAATAGCATGCGATCCGAAACTAGTCTTCGGCGGCAACCATAACAGGGCCTGAATCCAGACCCTTGGCAGCCACATCGCGATCAACGAATTCGATGACGGCCATGGCGGCATTGTCGCCGTGGCGGAAGCCAGCCTTCAGAACGCGAATATAACCGCCGTTGCGGCCCTTGTAACGCGGGCCAATGATCGAAAAGAGCTTTGCCACCTGCGGCACGTCGCGGACGCGGCTAATGGCGATACGGCGGTTATGCAGGTCGCCCTTCTTGGCGAGGGTGATGAGCTTTTCGACGAACGGACGCAATTCCTTGGCCTTAGGCAAGGTGGTGACGATCTGTTCGTGCTTGATCAGGCTGGCGGCCATATTGGCAAACATCGCGGTGCGGTGAGCCGTGGTGCGGCCGAGTTTGCGGTGAGCATTACCGTGACGCATACAAGTCTCTCCTGGGCCATAGCCCGTATCCTGCGCCTGACCGGCGCTATTTCACCCAATCCGACCCGTTTCCCAGGCTGGAGCATAACGAAACGCTGGGTCCCTCAACCGCTGTTGCGGCGTCTGCGGGACCAGACCGAAAAACCGGCCCGGAGGACTGCGCGATAGGACTTTAGATCTGGTCTTCGAACTTCTTGGCCAGGTCGTCGATGTTTTCAGGCGGCCAGTTGGGAACATCCATGCC
>CAISYT010000099.1 GCA_903889785.1 uncultured Caulobacterales bacterium | reverse complement strand
GGCAAGCCGAGGGGGGCGCGGAGAACCCGTCGTGCTCGCTGAGGCGTGGATTCTTTTTCCAGAAAACCCCACAACCCTTACCCGCCACACCGATGGCAATCAACCGGCGGCCTATTCGCATCGTTTCGAGAGCGTCGGCAACCACAGCTTCGTGGACTTCGAAAAGGCGGACGTTGAAACGAACCCGCAGGCCGGTCTCGTGCGCTGCCTGTCATTTGACAAGGTCAACCCAAAGACCTTGGCATGGAATCGTCCTGGCGTCGCCAAAGCAGCGACGGTGAGCGACGTAGTGGGTTTCTTCGCCGTCAAAGCAGGCCTCACTCCGGAACAGACCGTGATTGATTACAGCCGTCCACCCGCCAAGACCCGCAGCTATACCCACTACAACAACTGGTTCGATCCGGCAGGGAAGAACCTGAAGGGCGACAACCTGCCGGCGATCCACCGCCAGTTTGTCGAGGCGCTCAAAGGCTCGGGCATAAAGGTCGATGGCATGGTACCCGACAACGGCTGGCAGGACCGCAAATCAGTCTGGCAACCCGCCCAAGGCGCCTTCCCCGCAGGCATGCAGGACCTCAACAAGCTCAGCGAGACACTGCTCTCCCAGGGAAGCTCGCTCGGGCTTTGGATGGCCGCTGACGGCACGACGAACGACATCAACTGGGGCGTCGGCCAAGGCTACGTGAAGGCCCAACCGAACAGCTACTTCAAGCAGTACTTTGCCCACTATTCCTTGGCGGACGAGAAGTATCAACGGGCAACGATGCAACAGCTGGCCACGCTATCCAACGAGACCAAGGTTTCCTATCTCAAGTTCGACTTCAACCACTTCTCGAACGTCGTACCCACCGACCGGCATGGCCACGCAGCGGAATTCTTCGGCTTTGCGGTCGCCACCCTGCCCGCGCAGGCGAAGGGCGTCTTCATCAACGCGACGAACTGGACGTGGCATTCGCCGGCGTGGTTGAACTATGCGGATTCGGTCTGGCTACTCGCCGGCGACGACGGCTTCAACGGCAACTGGCCCGAACTTTCCGGCCGCGCGCAGGCCACGACCGACCGCGACGTTTATTTCTGGCGGATGTGGGGCGACCCGGCCGACCGGCCGTGGTTCCCGATCGCGAACATCATGACGCACGGGATCATTCGTAACGCGCGCGGCCAGATGTCGTTCCCGACCGACCTGCCCCGCGATTGGTCCGACCACGTGCTCATGCACTACGGCCGCGGCACCCTGCTCCGCGAATGGTACCTGTCGCCGGCTTCGGTCACGCCGGACGAATGGAAGGCCCTCATCGCGGTCCACCAGTGGACCGAGGCCCGCAAGCCCGACATGATCAATACGTGCTACGTGGGCGGTCGTCCCGACGATGGCCACGCCTATGGCTACATGGGCTGGTCGCGCGATGGCCAGACGGGCACGCTGGTCGCGCGCAATCCCGCCGCGGGGACGGCGACGCTCTCGGTCCGCCTCGATGCCACGACGTTCTTCGCCGGCAAACCTGGCCAAGCTTGGCACGCCCGCATGGTCTACCCCTACCGTATGGAGTTGCCCATGACCTACCGCGGCGGCGAGACGGCGGAAATTTCCATCCCGGGCTATGAGACAGTGGCACTGGAGTTCAGCCCTGGCGAAGCCCGCGGCCCCATGTTCAGGCTGGCCGCCGATAGCTCCCATAAGGTCAGCGGCACGGGAGCTAACCAGAAGGTCGCCGTGAAGATCGCCGACTTCATCAGCAATCGCCGAGAGCTACTGCTCATCGGTCGCCCCGCCCTACCCAACCTGCTCATCAACGGCCAACTGGTGAAGCCCACCCGCCAACGCAGCGCGGCGATTAACCAATACCCTGGCTACGCCCGCCACGGCATGCTCAGCACCGAAGCTAAACCTTGGCAGATGGCCGGCTATGACCTCAAGGCCTACGGCGCTAACTTTGAAATCCAAATCGTCCCAGGCGAAACCGCGACGACGGCCGAGGCTTGGTTACTCACCGAGCGTCCGTTCGGTGCCGACGATAAGCCCACG
>CAISYT010000098.1 GCA_903889785.1 uncultured Caulobacterales bacterium | reverse complement strand
CACGCTTGAAGAAGCCGCCGGGGATCTTGCCCGCGGCGACGGTTTTTTCCTGGTAGTTCACGGTCAAAGGGAAAAAGTCTTGGCCCGGCTTGGGGCTCTTGGCGAAGACGGCGGTGGCCAGGACGACAGTCTCGCCCATGGTGGCCAGGACGGCACCGTCGGCTTGACGGGCGATGCGACCGGTTTCGAGGGTCAGGCGCTTGCCTGCCCAATCGATGGTCTTGCGTTTAATATCGAACATTTTGGGTTTTCTTTCTTCAGTCCCGCAGGCGAATTCCTAAGCGGGGGCGGACAGGCAGCGTGTCGGTGCAATCCTCTCCAGGCATAGTCGGAGGATCACTTTGGACCCTCGTTCGTGCCGCGAACCTCCATCAGGGAGGTGGCGGGTAAGCAAAAACGCCGGCCCTTTGAAAGGGAGCCGGCGCTTGGCAGGGCGGGGCCTAGCGGCGCAGGCCCAGGGTGCCGATCAGGGCAGTATAACGCCCGTCGTCGACGTCTTTCAGGTGGTCCAACAGACGGCGGCGCTGAGAAACCATCTTCAGCAGACCACGGCGGCTGTGGTTGTCTTTCTTGTGGGTCTTGAAGTGTTCGGTCAGGTTGGCGATCCGTTCAGACAGGATTGCAACCTGGACTTCTGCACTGCCCGTATCGCCCTTGGTGCGGGCGTGGGTGGTGATGAGTTCGGCCTTACGTTCAGGCGTAACCGACATCGAAATCTCCTAATCAGAGGTTGAAAACGCGGACGGGGTTTAGGTGTCCGGCGCGCACCTCGCAGATTGACACTGGGGTCTGATCCAGCTTGGCGAGAACAGTCTGCGCCCCGTCCTTGAGGACGGTTTGCAAAGCCTCGACTTGGCCTGGAAGCAAAACCACAGCGCGCCCTTGCGAGAGCTTGGAAGCCTCTTCAGTGGTCAAGGCCAGGGCCGGGATGTCGTCCAGCGCGGTCTCAACCGGAAGCAATACCTCCATCGCGGTGGCTTTGTGCCTTAAGTCCACAAGGTTTTCTAGCCCCATCGCCCGCGCCAAGGTAAACGGCCCGACGCGGGTCCGGCGTAGCTTTCTGACATGCCCCTCCGCGCCCACGGCCTCACAGAGGTCACGGGCCAGGCTGCGGATATAGAAGCCCTTGCCGCAGGTGACCTCGAAGTCGGCAGTATCACCATCGAACCCCGTCAGGTCCAAACTGCGAATGAAGGCAGGACGCGACTGCATTTGCGGGGCCTCACCCGCGCGCGCCAGGGCATAGGCGCGCTGGCCGTCGATCTTGATTGCCGAATAGGCCGGCGGCGTCTGCATGATGTCGCCCAGGAATAGCGGCATGGCGGCCTCCAGCGCCACCCGCGTTGGCCGAACGTCCGAACGTCCGGTGATTTCGCCCTCTATATCGAGCGTGGAAGTCGAGGTTCCGAACTGGATCGTGAAGCTATAGTCCTTCTCGGCATCGGTCATGAACGACATGGTTTTTGTCGCTTCGCCCAGCGCGATGGGCAGAATGCCACTGGCCAGGGGGTCGAGGGTTCCAGCATGGCCGGCCTTCTGCGCTTCGTAGATCCAGCGCACCTTTGAGACCGCAGGCGTCGATCCGAGGCCATAGGGTTTGTCGAGGCAGATCCAGCCGTTGACTGGATTGCCCTTTTTACGACGCGCCATAGCCCTTGGGGCCGTCGGGGCCTTCCGGATCGCTGTCGTCCGCCTTGTGCAGGTCGCGCTGCACCAGCGGGTTCGCGAACAGCTTGTTCATATCGGCGGCGATGTCGAAACTGCTGTCGCGGACGAATTTCAGCTCGGGGATGGTGCGCAGGTCAATAGCGTGGCCCAGCTTGCCGCGAAAGAAGCCCTTGGCCCTATTCAGCGCGGCGGTGATCTCGTCTGCCCGAACGGAATCCTTATCGAGCCCAGCACCGAGCGGTTCGACGAACACCACGGCATGGTGGAAATCGGGGCTCAGCCGAACTTCCGACACCGTCACCGAAACGCCGGCCAGGAAGGGATCGGCCAGGTCCTCGAGGCGCAGAATCTCGACTAAGGCGTGCCGCACAAGTTCGCCAGCGCGCAGCTGGCGCTGGCTGGGCCCCTTGGGGCTGGCATGGCTATGACCCTTGCGGGGCGTCTTCATGGTTGGCTGTCGCTAAAAAGAGGAGGGCGCATCTAGGCGCTGTCAGGGCCGAAGTCCAGCAGGAGGGCTAACTCCCGCCCGGTCCACCGCCCGACAGCGGATCGTCCAAGGGATCTGGCGGGCCGCGGCTAGGCAGGGTCCATTCGCCCTTAAAGATAAACGTCATGGTAGCGCAGAGCCGGGCCGGGGAGGCGGGCACCTTAGGGTCGTCGCCAAAGGCGCGGACGGTCAGCGGGTAACGCGAGATGTGACTAAATTCGATCCAGGCCTTGGTCGCACCGGGACAGAAAGCCCGCACATAGGCTGCTCCTTGATCGGCCTTAGTGTCGACAGCATAAAGCTGGCCTAGACCCTCGACCCTCAGTCCGTTGAGGACGCGCTCAGAGGCTGGATTAAGATCGGCGGTCGCTGGCACGGCGGTGGCGAGGATGCGCGTGACCGTCTGGCTGACCAGCCGAGTCTTAAAAACCAGGGTAATGCCCTCACCGGTCAGGCGGTGCGCTGTCTCCGAATCCGGACTGAAAGAAAACATGTGGTCAGCGGCCAGGGCCGGGCCCGCCGCAGCGGCGGCGGCCAGCAGGGCGGCAACAATCAGCGCAGACGTCTTCACCACAGCTTCAGCTCCGAAGGATCGCCATCGAAATGCACCAGTTTCCAGGCCCCGGCCTCACGCGCGAAGGTCAGCAGGCAGGCACCGTTTTTCTGGCGCGTAACGCAGACCCGACCATCGTCTAGCGGCTTCAAGGATCCTGCAATAGCAAGCTGACCCGGCACGGGCTGGCCGGGCGTATAGCCATAGTATTCTGCGGCTGCGCGGAAGGTCTTCGGCCGCAATAGGGTATCGCTTGCTGCCTTGGCCACACGACCGGCCAGAGCAACCGCGAGACCCTTAATTGGGTCATCGAGCTTTGCCGACCGGGTACGCTCGACCAGAAAGCCCTCGATCTGCAGCTGGAGCGCCACGCGGTCGACATGGGCGTCGAACCCGGCCTGGTCGCCGTCCCGGATCGCCATCATCAGCGCGTGCACATCCCCCGCCGCGCCCACCCGTTCCACGCTGGCACAGCCTGCCAGACAGAGGACGATCGTTGCCAGGGTCGTCAGGCGTTTGAGCATCGAAGGCCTTTACACCCGCGGCGTGGCCGATTTTTGGCCAGCCTTGGCCGCTACAGGCTGCGCTTGATCTCTTCGACGGTGAAGCACTCGATCAGGTCGCCCTCGCGGATGTCCTGGAAGCCAGCGAAGTGCATGCCGCACTCCTGACCGGACTGCACCTCATTGACCTCGTCCTTGAAGCGCTTGAGCGTCTGCAGCGTACCCAGTTCCAGCACGACGATGTCGTCGCGAACGATCCGCACACGGGCACCCTTGCGAACCACGCCCTCGGTGACCCGGCAGCCGGCGACCTTGCCAACCTTGGAGATGTCGAAAGCCTGGAGCACCTTGGAATTGCCCAGGAAGGTTTCGCGCTGGATCGGAGCCAGCAGGCCGCTCATCACGCCCTTTAGATCGTCGAGCAGGTCGTAGATGATCGCGTAGTAGCGAATTTCCACACCTTCGCGGGTCGCCAACTCGCGCGCTTGCTTTGAAGCCCGCACGTTGAAGCCGATCACGGGTGCACCCGCCGTCTTGGCCAGCATCACGTCGCTTTCGCTGATACCGCCGGCACCCGACTGGATGATCCGCGCCCGCACCTCGTCGGTGGATATCTTTTCCAGCGAACCGATGATGGCCTCAGCCGAGCCGGCCACGTCCGCTTTCAACACCAACGGAACTTCGGCGATCTTCTTGGCCTGCAGGTTGGCCATCATTTCGGCCAGGCCGCCAGCCGCCAGGGCTGGGTTGACCTTCTTCTCGCGCTTCACCCGCTCGCGGTATTCAACGATCTCGCGGGCACGGGCTTCATTTTCGACCACGGCCAGGGGCTCGCCCGGGGCCGGGGCACCGTCGAGGCCGAGAATTTCCACCGGCGTGGACGGACCGGCTTCGGTGAGTTGTTCGTCACGCTCGTTGAGCAGGGCACGAACCCGGCCCCAGTGCGAGCCGGCTACGACGATTTCGCCGCGCTTGAGTGTGCCGCGCTTGACCAGCACGGTGGAAACCGCGCCGCGACCCTTATCAAGCTTGCTCTCGATCACCACGCCCTCGGCGGTGCGATCGGGATTTGCCTTCAGATCCATAACGTCGGCCTGGAGCATGATCGCTTCCATCAGTCCATCGAGGTTGGTCCTGGCCTTGGCCGAGACCTCGATCAGCTGGGTTTCGCCGCCAAGGCTTTCGACCACGATCTCGTGCTGAAGCAGTTCGTTGATCACCTTCTGCGAATTGGCGTCTAGTTTGTCGATCTTGTTGACGGCTACGATAATCGGGGCACCGGCAGCCTTGGCGGCCGAGATTGCCTCGATGGTCTGGGGCATGACGCCATCGTCCGCCGCAACAACCAGCACCACGATGTCGGTCACATTGGCCCCGCGCTGGCGCATGGCGCTGAAGGCAGAGTGGCCAGGGGTGTCGAGGAAGGTCACGCGGTGGCCATCCTTCAGGCGAACCTGATAGGCCCCGATATGTTGCGTGATGCCACCATGTTCGCCGCCGGCGACATCGGTGGAGCGCAGGGCGTCGAGCAGGCTGGTCTTGCCGTGGTCGACGTGGCCCATGATCGTGACCACGGGCGGACGGTGTTCGAGATAATCGTCGAGGTCATCGGCATCAATAAAGCCGGTTTCAACGTCGGCTTCCGACACCCGGCGCACGGTATGGCCAAATTCACTGGCCACCAGTTCGGCGGTATCACTGTCGATCACGTCGCCACTCTTGAGCATCAACCCCTGGCGCATCAGGAACTTAATGATCTCAACGCCGCGGATAGCCATCCGGTTGGCCAGTTCGCCAACGGTAATCACATCAGGAATAACGACTTCACGTGCGGTCTTGGCGGGTTCAACGCCGACGCCGCGGCGCTTTTCCTTCTCGCGTTCGCGGGCCCGGCGTACCGAGGCCAGGGAACGCATGCGTTCGGCGCTATCCTCGTCACCCGCAACCGCCTGAATCGTAAGACGACCCTCACGACGGGTCGGGGCACCCTTGGCACCGCGGGGCAGACCGCCCTTAGGCGCTGGCGACTTGCCAAGGCCGCGACCGCGACCGCCCTCATCATCGTCACGGTCGGGAATGGCTGCAGCCAATTTGGTCGGGGCCTGACGCGTGGCGCGCTGGATTTCGGGACCGGCCGGAGCCGGAGCAGGCCGGCCAAGGCCAGCGCCCGGGCGCAGACCGCTAGGACGGGCGTCGCGCGGTGCTGGGCGTGGGCTCAGGGCCGAATAGCGTACTGTCTCGCCAGGGCGATCTTCGCGGGGGCGATCAGGCCGGGCATCGGGGCGGCTGAAGCCCGCGTCGGCACGCGGTGCGCGCTGGCTGTAGCTGGCACCGTTATTGACCGGCGGCCGATAGGTCGTGGTGCTGGCGCGGTCATCGCGACGTTCGCGTGATGGCTCATAGGAGCGCGTTTGCGGACCCTGAGGCGGGGCTGGGGGCTCCACAAGGCGGGGGGCCGGAGGCGGGACGGCTTCGATCGGCGCTGCCGGGGGCGAGGGTAGCGCAGCGGCAGGTGCCGGGGCAGGCGCAGCGGCAACCGGCGCGGGTGCAAGCGCCGGAACTGGGGCGGGACGGGCGGCAGCTTCCTGCGCCTTGCGGCGCTCCTCGGCGGCGCGCAGCTCGGCTTCGCGAGAAGCAGCCTCGACCACGCGCTGACGGCGCGCTTGTTCGTCGCTGGAAAGACCGCCGATGGACGACGGCGGGGCGGCGGGGCGGAGCGCGGCGGGCGGAGCCACGACCGGGCGCTTCTCGGCCACGGAGGGTGCAGCGAGATTCTGCGCGCCTGGGCCGCCGACGCGGGACCTTTTGGTTTCGACCACCACGGTCTTGGAGCGACCGTGGCTGAAGCTCTGCTTCACCACTCCTGCGCTGACCGAGCCCGGGCGGGGCTTCAGCGTGAGAGGGGGCCTGCCGCCCCGGCCGTTTTCGTTGTCGTCGCTCATGCGTTCTTTTAATCAACCCGCCAAACCCGAAGGTTGGGCCTAGAAAACCATTCGGCCAAGGGAAAAGCCCCTGGGCTATAGCCAAAGCACGCAAGGACCGGACGCATGGATGCGCCCCGCCCCCACTTAAGGCTCCTCGCGCCAACCCTCAGGATAGAGCGGGCCAAATCCGGCCAACCGATTGACGTCGAGCGTCCACCGGGCGGCGCTTGGCCCCGCAAGGAGGCCGAGGTGTATCACATTCTCTCCGCCCAAGGCCAAACCCAATTGTTCGGAAGTAAACAGGCCCAAAATACCGGGCTTGGGCACACTGTGTCGGGCTTTGGCCAGCAGTTTGCGCCGGCCATCTTCCGCGCCGTCAGCGGCTTCGATCAACCAGGCCGCGCGGTTAGAACCAACAGCACCGAAGACCTGATCGAATCCAGAGATCAGATTGCCGGCCCGGCGCGCCAGCCCCAAACTGTCGAGAATCCGGCGGCGCAGCAGAGACTCCACCGCATCCGCCAGGTTTGGCGGGACGGCCAGCTTGGCCTTGGCCGCCCGAGAGAAAAGTCCCTTGGCCTGCGCGATTGCCACCGCCTCGCGCGTCGATTCCACCCAGAGGCCCCGCCCCGGAAGCTTTCGTGCCAGATCGGGCGTCACCACGCCGTCTGGCCCCGGCACGAAGCGGAGCAGACGCGATTCGTCCATCACCGCGCCGCTAACGATGTCGCGACGCTCGCGATGAGCCGCTGCATGGGTGCGGGGCGCGTTCACCGGCGCCTCCGTAACCGCTGGAGCCTTAGGCTTCCTCCGGCTCGGAAGCGGCTACTTCTTCAGCCGCCGCCGGTTCCGGCTCCACGACCGGCGCATCGATCCAGCCCATGACGATACGTGCGCGCATGATCAGGCCTTCGGCCGCTTCGGGCGAGAGGTTGAAGCTTTCCAGTATGCCCACCTCGCGCACGCGCACGCCGTTCTTGTTCTCGAAATAGCCCCGCAGGTCGTCCGGGACCATGCCGGCCAGATCGTCGACCGACTTGACCTCGCCGGTTCCGAGTGCCACCGCCATCGGTAGGGTGACACCTTCGATTTCTAGCAGCGCATCCTCGACACCCAGCGCCTTGCGCTTGTTGTCCAGCTCGGTGGTTTCCCTGTCGAGCCAGTCGCGGGCACGAGCCTGCAGTTCGACGGCCGTGTCCTCGTCGAAGCCTTCGATATTGGCGATCTCGCCTTCTTCGACGAAGGCGACATCTTCCACCGCGGCGAAGCCCTCGGTGACCAGCAGCTGGGCAATGACTTCGTCGACATCCAGGGCTTCCTGGAACAGCACGGTGCGCTCGGAGAATTCACGCTGACGGCGCTCGCTCTCCTGGCTTTCGGTCATGATGTCGATCTGCCAACCGCTCAGCTGGCTGGCGAGACGCACGTTCTGGCCGCGACGGCCAATGGCAAGCGACAGTTGTTCGTCGGGCACCACCACTTCGACGCGCTCGTCCTCCTCGTCCATCACCACCTTGGTGACTTCAGCCGGGGCCAGGGCGTTGACGATGAAGGTCGCCTCATCGTCGCTCCATTGGATGATATCGATTTTCTCACCCTGCAGTTCGGCCACCACCGCTTGCACGCGGCTACCGCGCATGCCGACGCAAGCACCAACCGGGTCGATCGAGCCCTCGTTGGAAATCACCGCCATCTTCGCGCGGCTGCCCGGGTCACGGGCCACGGCGCGGATCTCGATGACGCCGTCGTAGACTTCCGGCACTTCCTGGGCGAACAGCTTGGCCATGAAGCCGCCGTGGGCGCGGGAAAGCATGATCTGCGGGCCCTTGGTCTCGCGGCGCACATCATAAATGTAGGCGCGGATACGGTCGCCGACGTTGAAGGCTTCCCGCGGGATCGACTGATCGCGGCGCATGATGCCCTCACCACGCCCCAGGTCGACGATGACATTGCCGTATTCAACGCGCTTGACGCTGCCGTTGACGATCTCGCCGACGCGGTCCTTGAATTCCTCGAACTGACGCTCGCGCTCGGCCTCGCGCACCTTCTGGGTCACCACCTGGCGCGCCATCTGGGTCTGCACCCGGCCAAATTCGAAGGGTGGGAGAATTTCCTCATAGACCTTGCCGACGAAGGCTTCCTTGTCGGCGGCCAGCGCGTCGGCCAGGCGCTGCACGCCCAGCGTGCCCTCCTCGATTTCGGCAGCGTCGTCTACGACAGTCAGGACGCGCTTAAGCGTCATCTCACCGGTCTTTGGGTCGATGTGAGCGCGAATGTCGTGCTCTGCGCCGTAGCGACTACGAGCCGCCTTTTGGATGGCGTCCTCGATCGCCTCGATGACGATCTCCTTGTCGATGGACTTCTCCATAGCCACCGCGTTAGCGATCTGCAGAAGTTCCAGCCGGTTGGCGGAAATGCCGGTCAAGCTCATGGGACTACTCCTCGATAAGGTCCTCGCCGTCTTCGGCGAGGGCGGGATTCAGTGAAAGTTCGGCGGCGCGTCGGTCTGCGCCCAGTTTTAACAGTTGGTCCGTCAAGATCAGCTTGGCCTCGACGACCCAATCGAATGGGACCAGGGCGGTGTGTTCCTCGCCCTCGAGATCGACAGCGACCATGTCCTGGCCATCGATCGTTTCGGTTCCAGCCAGCACACCCCGGAAGCGCTTGCGGCCCTCGGCCACGCGGTCCAGTTCGATCCGCGCTTCCAAACCCTCGTGAGCTGCAAAGTCCTTCAGCCGGGTCAATGGCCGGTCGATGCCGGGCGATGAAACCTCAAGTGTGTATTCTCCGGCGATCGGATCCAGCTCGTCCAGCAGCACCGACACAGCCCGCGACAAACGGGCGCAATCTTCAACATTCATCGTGCCGTCGGGCCGCTCAGCCATGATCTGTAGCTTGCGGTGCTCCGCCCCGCCCATCAGCCGCAGGCGCACCAGTTCGTACCCGGCGTCGGCGGACACAGGGTCGAGCAAGGCGATCAATTCGCGGTCTTCGGGCGTGCGTCCGCGCAAGAACTTGTGGTCTCCGGTTCGATGCGAACGCCTGGCAATTTGCCAAAACAAAAGCGGCGGCCCGAAGACCGCCGCTCGAATACGCCATCCAGCGCGTTCAAACGATGTGGAGCTTGTATAGCGCGCCCTATCGTCCTTGTCAGCCCCCTCCGAAGGGGTCGCCGTGGACTTAAGACTTGGGACGGACCGCCGATGGGTCGACCGGCAGGAAATCGGACTTGCCAATCTGCACGCCCTTCAGGCGCAGCAAGGCGTAGGCTATGGACGTGTGGAAATAGAAATTGGGCAGCACATACTGGCGCAGATAGTCGCGGCCGACCCAGTGCAGATCGAAGCTCGGCAGCTTGACCACCACGTCGCGGTCATCGGCACCGTCGAAAGCGGCCTTGTCGACACCCTCGATGAAGGCGACTGTCTTGGCGATACGGTCTTTCAGCTCGGGGAGGGTGGTCTCGGTGTCCGCCATGGCGGGATTTTCAACGCCCGCGAGACGCGCGACAGCACCCTTGGCGGTGTCGGATGTAATCTGGATCTGTTTGGAAAAGGGCAGCATGTCGGGCGTAAGACGCGCTTCGACGATCTCAGAGCCGGAGATCCCGCTGGCCGCGGCCTTGTCGAGCAGGGCATCGAGTTTGGCGAGCGTACCCAGCAAGAGCGGTACAGTGGCTTCGTAAAGGGACAGGGACATCGCAATTCGCTCCAGCTTACGGGTCGCCCCCTAAATAGGGCCCTGGCCGAAATCTGCTAGAGCTTGCGCCAATCCATCCACACTGGCGCGATATCGCCCAGACGTTTTTCTTCGTAGCGGGTCGTCACGTGATCGGCCGGTGGTTCGGACAGATCGCGGCCCTCAATCGGCGCAAACAGCGGCGAGGCGTTGACCAGCTGCTGGGTTTGTTCGGCATAGTCCGCCCAGTCGGTCGCAAAACGTAAGGCGGCACCCGGTGCCATCACCCCCACCAAATCCTCGAGAAATCCAGCCTGTACCAGCCGCCGTTTGTTGTGCCGCGCCTTGGGCCAGGGGTCAGGAAACAGGATGAAAACCCGCGCTAGGCTTTCGGGCGGTAGCCGTGCGATCAGGTCGCGTGCATCGCCCTGCCAAAGGCGGACATTGGTCAGCGCGCCCTCTTCCAGGTGCCGAAGTGCGCTGGCCACGCCGTTCACAAACGGCTCGGCACCAACGAAGGCCACATCCGGGTATCGGCCCGCCTGTGCGGCCAGATGCTCGCCGCCGCCAAAGCCGATTTCTAGCCAAGTTTCGCCCGAAACGGCGACCGGGCCTTCGGGGGAAATCGCCACCTTCGGCAGCAAACTGTCGAACAGTGCCGCTTGGCGCGCCTTCAATCGCCGCGCCTTCAGGCGCCCGAAGCTGCGCAGCGGGCCGCCCGGTTGCTGGGGAGTGTTCATGTCTGCTGGCGTCTAGCCGAGCTTGCTTAACGCCACAGCCAGGTCGGTTTTTTCCCAGGAGAAGCCACCTTCGTTGTCCGGCTGGCGGCCAAAGTGCCCGTAGGCCGCCGTGCGAGCATAGATCGGACGGTTCAGTCCCAGATGCTCGCGAATGGCGCGCGGGGTGCAGCCGCCCATCATTTCCGGCAGGGCCTTTTCCAGCAGCGCCGGATCGATCGTGTCGGCACCGTGAAGGTCGACATAGAAGCTCAGCGGCTTGGCCACGCCAATCGCATAGCCGATCTGGATGGTGCACTTCTTGGCCAATCCTGCGGCCACGACGTTCTTGGCGAGGTACCGACATGCATAGGCCGCCGAGCGGTCGACCTTAGTCGGGTCCTTGCCGCTGAATGCCCCGCCGCCGTGCGGGGCAGCGCCGCCGTAGGTGTCGACAATGATCTTGCGCCCGGTGAGGCCGCAGTCGCCATCTGGCCCGCCGATCTCGAACCGGCCGGTCGGGTTGACGTGCCACTGGGTCTTCCTGGTGATCATCCCTTCCGGGAACAGCGGCAGGATGTGCGGACGGATCAGGTCGAGCATGCGCTTGGAGGTGGCGATCTTGCCCTCAATCCGGCGCTTGTGCTGGTGACTGACCACGATGCTCAGCACCTGGGTCGGGACGCCGTTTTCATACAGCAGGGTGACCTGGCTCTTGGCGTCGGGCTCCAGGGCCTCTAGGGCACCCCCATGCCGCAGGGCCGCCAGGCGGTGAAGGATGTTGTGGCTATATTGGAGCGTCGCCGGCATCAGCTCTGGCGTCTCATCGGTGGCGTAGCCAAACATGATGCCCTGGTCGCCGGCGCCTTCATCCTTCTTTTCGGACGAATCGACGCCCTGGGCGATGTGCGCCGATTGGCCGTGCAGATGGTTGGCGAACTTGGCTTTTTTCCAGGAAAAGCCCTTCTGATCGTAGCCGATGTCCTTGATCGCCTCACGCACCTTGGGCTCCAGGCTATGGAGAATCTGCTTGGTCTGCTCCTTGGAATTGGCCCGAACTTCGCCAGCCAGGATGATGCGATTGGTCGTCACCATGGTTTCGCAGGCGACGCGCGATTCGGGGGCCTGCTCAAGGAAAGCGTCGACGACAACGTCGCTGATCCGATCAGCAACCTTGTCGGGATGGCCTTCAGAAACGCTTTCACTGGTGAAGATGTAAGACGGACGGGTCACGCTGATGCTCCTTGGACGCAGCCTGCATCCATCATCGGGAACATATAAAGCAAGGTTTATATCAGCAAGAGAAGCCGATGACGGATAACGGTTCTGCTAGGCGTCGTCTTCCGCCATCGACCGAACCAGGTCGAGAATCCGCCGCCGCACCACGCCACGCCGCACCTTGGGGAACAGACCAGCCAACTCCAAACCTTCCGGCGTCATCAGGAAGTCGTGCACGAACTGCTCAGCACCGGTTTCTGACACATCACTGCGACCCAGGGCAGGGTCGGCCAAGCCCTCGAAGAAATATGCGATTTGGGTCTGCAGCGCGGCGGCAATCTCATACAGCTTGCTGGCACTGACACGATTGGCACCGCGTTCGTATTTCTGCACCTGCTGAAATGTGAGCCCTAAGGCCTCCGCCAGCTTTTCCTGACTGACTCCCAGGATTTTGCGGCGAGTCCGAATGCGGGCTCCAACGTGCAGATCGATGGGATTGGGTGAGCGGTCGTCGGCGTCAGACATTACGATTCTTGTTCCGCCCAGGACGGGGAAATCGCCAGCTTGCTTGAGTTAACCACGTCTCGCTCCGCAATCCTTGCCGTCCGTCAATCAACAAAACCGTAGAAGAAGATAAAAAAAGCAAAACCAAATACAGCGTGTTTCCCCATGCTGAATATAGCGTCGACGGAAGGCTCGGCGGAATTGAGCCCTCGAGCGCAACCATCTTGCCGAGCCCCAGGAATCGCGCCGGCACAGTCCTTCCATAAGCGTCGACAATTGCCGAGACTCCGGTCGGCGTGGCCCTGACCAAGGGGAGACCTTCCTCAATGGCGCGATAGCTGGCCAAGTTCAGATGTTGCAGTGGTCCGGACGTAGCCCCGAACCAGGCGTCGTTTGAGATGTTCACGATCAAGTGGGCGCGCTGGCCGGTGCGGCGGGCACCCTCGCGGGTGAAGCCGGGAAACAAGCTCTCGTAACAAATCAGCGGCTGAATCAACGGCAGGCCCTTGCCGATGGACATGGCCGCAGGCGGCGGGCCCGGGCTGAAACCGTCCCCCACGGCGACCAACTGTTTGACCCCGCCCCATAGCGGTTCGAGCGGCAAAAATTCGCCGAAAGGCACCAAACGGTATTTGTCATAGCGCCCCTGCACGGTCAGCTGCGGCCCGTGCAGGGCGAGCAGACTATTGTAGTATCGGCCCCTTTCCTGCCGGTAGCCGCCGACGATCAGGGTCTGGTCCGGGGTAAGAGCGCGCGCGATCGCCTCACGGGACCAGGTTCCCGGCGCAAGATAGTCTTCCAGCGCCGTAGGCAGGGCACCTTCGGGCCAGATCACAAGGTCGGCGGGCTTGCCCGGCGAGGGTGTCAGGCGCGTGTAGCGGCTAACGATGTCGTAAAACATCGCTTCATCGTACTTGGCGGATTGCGGCACATTGGCCTGAACGATGCGCACAATCGGCGCTCCGTCTAAAGGGGCGGCGGCGTGGTGTAGGCGGACCTGGCCATACCCAAACAGGCCGGCGAGACTTAAGGCCGCCAGACTGGCGGCGACCAACCCCTTGCGACCTTCGCGCAACAGGGTCAGGCCGGCGCTGACGGCCAACACCAGCCAGGTCATACCGTAAGACCCTATCAAAGCCGCACCCTGTGAAAGAGCCGAGCCGGCGCGAAAGGTTTCGCCCGGAAGGTTCCAGGGAAAGCCGGTCAACAGGTGGCCACGCAGCCATTCGGCGGCGGCAAAGCAGCCGGCAAAGATTATGGCGCGCCACACCGATCGACCCTTGAGTTGAACGTACAGCGCCGCGCCGAGGCCCCAGAACAGCGCCAAGCCGCCGGCCAACAGGATAACCGCGAAGGGGGCCATCCAGCCCTGGTGTACGGCGTCGACCAGAAAGGCCTCTGCCACCCACCAAACGCCAATGGCAAAAAAGGCCAGGCCGGCAAGCCAGCCCGCCAGAAAGGCCGACTTCAGTAGCCCGGTGCCGCCCTCTGCGACGGACGGCCGTTCGATCAGGTGCATGAGCAGGCCGTAGCCGAGCAGGCCGGGCAAGAACCCAAACGGTGGAAAGGCCAAGGCCGCGGCAGCGCCAGCAACCAGGCACAGTAGCCGCCTTGTCCAGGCCCCGCCCAAGCGCGGCAGACTCACGCCGCGTCCGGCCCGGTGGCAATCGCCGGTGGCGCGGGCCGCATTCGGATGCGTTTCACACGCCGCGGATCAGCATCCAGCACCTCGATCTCGAACCCAGCCGGATGGGAGATAACCTCGCCGCGCTGCGGCACGCGGCCTGCCAGGGTGGTGACCAGACCCGCCGCAGTTTCGATCTCTTCATCCAAATCTTCGGGGGCCAGGGCCATGCCGATCGCCGCCTCGAGTGTCTCCAGCGGGGTGCGGCCATCGGCCTCGACGATGCCACCCGGACGTTCGATCAGATTGGCGCTCTCGGCCTCGTCATGCTCGTCGTCGATATCGCCCACCACAGCTTCAATCAGGTCTTCCATGGTGACCAAGCCGTCGGTGCCGCCGAACTCGTCGATGACCAGGGCCATATGGATTCGCGACGAACGCATACGCAACAGCAGGTCCGCCGCCCGCATCGACGCGGGGACATACAAGGTCTCGCGGCGCAACTTGTGCAGCACTGGATCGTCAGGGGCCGGACGCTCGCCCGCAGGCTGCGACAGCAGCTTGAAGACGTCCTTGATGTGAGCCACGCCTAGCGGGTCATCCAGGGTGTCGCGATAGATCGGCATGCGCGAGTGTTCGCTCTCGGCAAACTGGGCCACCACGGCGGCGAAGGGTTCGTTGGCCTCCAGGGCGGTAATGTCAGTGCGAGGGGTCATCACCTGGGCCACGCGCAGGGTCTGAAACGCCTGGGCCTGGTCGACAAGGTCGGGTTCGCCCTCAAGGCTATCGTGCCGCTCCACCTCGGCCTTTCCGCGGCGCCGCATCTGCCGCAACAGGGCGCGGAAGCCGCGGCTGGCAGGGGGACTGCCAAAGGAGTCATCAGAGCCGGACATCAGACCTCAGACATGGGGATCGGCGACGCCCAGGCCGGCAAGGATTGCACGCTCCCTTGCCTCCATGTTTTCCGCGTCCTCATCGGTCTCATGATCGAAGCCTACTAGATGCAGCACCCCGTGCGCCACAAGATGCTGCAGATGGGCGGCCAGGGTCTTGCCTTGGGCCTGGGCCTCGACAGCACAGACACCATAGCTCAGTGCTATGTCGCCGATATGATCGTCGAGATTGGGCGGCGCTGGGAATGACAGAACATTGGTCGCCGCGTCCTTGCCGCGAAAGCGCGTGTTAAGCGCGCGCACGGCCGCATCATCGGTCAGTAACACGACCACGCCGCCGGCGTATTCGGCTGGCAGGGCAGCCTCCCCGGCGATCGCGGCGATCTGTGCCGCCTCAGGCAGAGCCGCCTCCCAGGCGGGGTCCTCGACCTCGACCTCGAACCGGGCGGTCATCGCCCCTCTTGGGGTTTTTCGGCCTCGTAGGCGCGGACGATCCGCTCGACCAGCGGGTGACGCACGACGTCGCCAGCGGTGAACCGGGCCACGGCAACGCCCTCGACGCCGTCCAGCAGGCCCACGGCATGGGCCAGGCCGCTATCGGTAGTGCGCAGCAGATCAACCTGGCTTGGATCGCCGGTAACCGCCATGCGTGAGCCTTCGCCCAGGCGGGTCAGCACCATCTTCATCTGCAATCGCGTGGCGTTCTGGGCCTCGTCGCAGATCACAAAGCAATGGCTCAGGGTGCGGCCGCGCATAAAGGCGATCGGGGCCACTTCAATCTCGCCCCTGTCGCGGCGACGACGCATCTGATCGGCCCCCAGGATGTCGGTCAAAGCCTCCCAGATCGGTGCCATGTAGGGATCGACCTTCTCGGTCAGATCACCGGGCAGAAAGCCTAATCGTTCGCCGGCCTCCACCGCCGGGCGGGTGACGACCAGTCGGTCGACCTCGCCGCGCATCAACATGCCCGCGCCATGGGCCACGGCAAGAAAGGTCTTACCCGTGCCGGCGGGTCCAAGCCCGAACACCAGCGGATGGGTTGCCATGGAATCCAGATAGCGGGCCTGGGCAGCCGTTCGAGGCGCAACCCCGCCCCGCCGGCCCGCCGCCGGGGTCGCCTTGCTGTCACCGACGCGCGCTTGGCCGATGGCGGCACGCACGTCCGGTACCTCCACCTCCCGGCCCGCATCGGCGCGCTCGGCCAGAATGTTGATCGCCCGCTTCGCGCACGCCTTGCCGCGCGGGTCACCCGCCAGGGACACGCCGCCGCCGGGCGTCTCAATCAACACCTTAAAGGCTTCCTCGATCAAGGCCGCGTGGCGCCCGCCGGCACCGGCCACGGCGCGGACCGACAGGTTGGACAGGGGAATGAATTCGGGTGTTTGGCTCAAGCCGGTTCCAAAATATCCAGATTTCCAGAAAGCGCATTGGGGCCAAGCGCCGCGATTTTAACAGGCACGATTTGGCCGATTAGCCGTTCGGGGCCATCCAAATGAACCGCCTGGAGATAGGGGCTGCGGCCGCCAATTTGGCCCTTGTGGCGGCCTTTGCGATCGATCAGCACCTGCAGGGTTTTCCCGACCTGCACAGCGTTGAAGGCCTGCCGTTGCCGCTCGATCAAAGTGTTGAGGCGCTCCAGCCGTTCGGCCTTTACCGCCTCGTCAACCTGACCGGGCAGGCTTGCCGCGGGGGTCCCAGGGCGGCGCGAATATTTGAACGTGAAGGCGCTGGCGTAGTTGACCGCCTCGACCAGATCGAGTGTGGCCTGGAAATCAGCCTCGGTCTCGCCAGGAAAACCAACAATGAAATCGCCGCTCAAAGCCAAGTCCGGCCGCGCATTGCGGATTCGGTCGACCAGGGCGAGATAAGTCTTGGCATCATGGCCACGATTCATGGCCCGTAGTATGCGGTCCGATCCGGCCTGCACCGGCAGATGCAGATAGGGCATCAGCGCTTCAAGGTCGGCGTGGGCCGCGATCAGGGCGTCGTCCATGTCGCGTGGGTGGCTTGTGGTGTAGCGCAGCCGGTCCAGGCCGGGGATCGCCGCCAGGGCACGGCAGAGGTCGGCCAGCCCGCCAATCTCGCTGGCGTAGGCATTGACGTTCTGGCCCAGCAGGGTGACTTCGCGCACGCCTTGTTCGGCCAGGGCGCGGGCCTCAGCCAGGATCGCCGCCGCAGGGCGAGAGAATTCCGGGCCGCGCGTATAGGGCACCACACAGAAACTACAGAATTTGTCGCACCCTTCCTGCACGGTCAGAAAGGCGGTGACGCCGTTGGCCTGGCGTTCGGCCCCACCGGCGCCGAGGGAATCGAACTTGGCTTCCGGCGCAAAGTCGGCGCTCAGCACCTCGCCGTCACTGCGGTGGGCGCGGGCGATCAACTCAGGCAGCTGATGATAGGCCTGCGGCCCGACCACGAGGTCGACCGCCGGCTGGCGGCGCATGATCTCGGCACCTTCGGCCTGGGCAACGCAGCCAGCCACAGCAATCTTCATCCGACCGCCTGTCTCAGCCTTCATGGCCTTGAGCTTGCCGAGCTCGGAAAACACCTTCTCGGTGGCCCGCTCACGGATGTGGCAGGTGTTGAGCACCACAAGGTCGGCACCCTCGGGCCGATCGGTAAGGCCATAGCCCAGCGGGCGCAGGACATCGGCCATGCGCTCGCTGTCATAGACATTCATCTGACAGCCGTAGGTCTTGATGTAGAGCCGCCGTGAAGGTGGCGAAGCGTCGTCCAAAGTCACTCCTCGACAGGCACGCCGTACAATTCCAGCCTGTGGTCCACCAGCCTATAGCCCAAACGTTTGGCAATTGCGTTCTGCAACGCTTCGATGTCGTCGTCAGTGAATTCGATCACCTTGCCGGTCTTCATGTCGATCAGGTGATCGTGGTGGTGCTCAGGTGCCTCTTCATAGCGCGAGCGGCCGTCGCGAAAGTCGTGGCGGTCGATGATCCCGCTCTCCTCAAACAGCCGAACCGTGCGGTAGACCGTGGCGATTGAAATATGCGGATCGATGGCATGGGCGCGACGATGCAATTCCTCGACATCGGGATGGTCCTCGGCATGGGACAGTACACGGGCGATGACCCGGCGCTGTTCGGTCATCCGCATGCCCTTATCGACACAAAGCTTTTCCAGGCGATCCAAGGTCAACTCCGCGGCGGAATATTATCTGGGTCGTTTATAGTGGGGGGCGGCGACGCTGTTAAGGAAAGACGCATGACCAGAGCATTTTCCGGCTTGGCCTCACTTTCATAGTAGCCTTTGCGCAGTCCGCTGACCTGGAATCCCGCTTGCCGATAGAGCGCTAGGGCGGCGCTATTCTGGTCCGATACCTCTAAGAACATCCACTCGGCTGGGGCCTGAGCCGAGCGTTCCACCGCATCCGCCAGCAGGGCGCGGGCGATCCCCCGCCGCCGCGCGGCGGTCGAGACGGCCAGGGTCAGAATTTCGGCCTCTCCAGCGAGAGTCCGCCACAGGATGAACCCAGCCTCCTCGATGACCAGGCAGAAGACCGTCGGATCGCTGAGGAAGACCTCAAAGGCGGACTGGCTCCACGGGCGGTTGAAGGCCTCGACATGCAGGCTCGCCAGCAAGGCAGCGTCGGCATCGCCTGCGCTACGCATAGGCAGCGCGCATATAGAGAGGATTGGGCGGCGGCGGGGGTTCGGCTGCGCCGAGGGCAGCAACAATCGAGGGATCGCAGGCCTCGGGGATGATCTGCCGCGCAAGCGGGAAGGCCGCGGCCAGCAGCGAAGCGCCGTCGCCGATCAATAGGTCTGGCGCGCGTAGTTGGGCGGCCGCACCAACGTCCAAGGTCATGGCTGGACCCACTGGCGAGCCGCCGTCGAAAGCCTGGCAATGAACCTGGCCGCCGCGGGCGTCGAGGACGACCAGGCTAGAGCCGCCACCGGTCTGCCGCCCCAGCACATCCAGCACCCCAACCCCGGCGCAGGGAATATCTAGGGCGACGGAAAGCCCCTTGGCGAAGGCTAGGCCAATGCGCAAACCGGTGAAGGAGCCAGGACCGACGGTGACGGCGATGCGGTCAAGTTCGGAAAAGCCGATAGAGGCCTGCGCCATCAGCGCCTCGGTCATACCGGCAATACGCTCCTGATGGCCACGCTGCATGGGCTCAATCGCCTTGGCGAGCACGACACCGTTTTTGACGATGGCACCGGTGCAGGCCGACAGGCAGGTATCGAGGGCGAGGATCATCACCCGCTAGGCGTTAGAGCCTTTCCGCTTCGGAGGAAATCATCCGAAGCGGAACTTAAGCCTCGTTTTTATAATTTTGAGCGAGTTAGGCCCCAAGAACAGGAGCCCCTTTTGGCCGTCACACTCACACGATCGTGACGGCTTCCTCAAACGCCAGTCGCGGGCCGCGCGGATAGAGGTGTTCGTCGGTGCCGTAGCCCAGCGAGACGATGAAGTTCGACTTGATACGGGTTCCAGCGAAGAAGGCCGCATCGACGGCGGCCTTATCGAAGCCGGCCATCGGGCCCGCGTCCAGGCCCAGCGAACGGGCGGCGACGATCAAATAGGCACCCTGCAGCGAGCTGTTTTGGGCGGCGATCGCCTCGGCGGCGGGGGTGCCCTTCACCCCGGCCAACAGGCCCGGCGCAGCCGGGAACAGCCGCGGATGATGGTCGGCGAAATCCAGGTCCTGACCGACGATGACCGTGACGGGGGCCTGCAGGATCTTGGCCTTATTGCCGTCAAATGCCGCCGCGGACAGTTTTTGGCGGCCCTCGTCGCTAGTCACGAACATGAACCGCGCCGGAGCGCTGTTGGCGAGCGTCGGGCCCCACTTCATCAGGTCATACAGTTCGCGCAGCACGCTTTCCGGGAGCGGCTTTGGATCCCAGGCGTTCCGGGTGCGGGCGTCGCGGAAAATCTGATCAAGGACGGCGGGGGCCAGAGGCGCATGGCGCGTGGCGGCGGGGGGCTCAGACATGGTCGATCTCCAGATGTGCAACAGTTTCAGTTGCGAAATTGGAACGAGGCTGGAAATTACAATTGGGAGAAGCGCGGAAAGCCAAAAAAGCCTTCTATAGGACGGCCTCGACGCCCGTCACCTCAGGCACATAATGCTTGAGCATGTTCTCGACCCCAGCCTTCAGGGTCATGGCCGAAGAGGGGCAACCCGAACAGGCCCCGCGCATGTGCAGATAGACCATGCCGGTCTCGGGATTGAAGCGGTCGAACACGATGTCGCCGCCGT
>CAISYT010000097.1 GCA_903889785.1 uncultured Caulobacterales bacterium | reverse complement strand
CGTTCTTGTTTGTGGCTATACCGGTGCCCGGTGCCACGCCGAATAGGCCGAACTCGGGGTTGATCGCGTAGAGGCGGCCGTCCTCGCCCGGGCGCATCCAGCAGATGTCGTCACCGATGGTCTCCGCCTTCCAGCCTGAAATGGTCGGCTGGATCATCGCCAGGTTGGTCTTGCCACAGGCGCTGGGGAAGGCGGCGGAGATGTATTTGCTCTCGCCGGCCGGGTTGGTCAGCTTGAGGATCAGCATGTGCTCGGCCAGCCAGCCCTCGTCGCGGGCCATGACGCTGGCGATACGCAGGGCGTAGCACTTCTTGCCCAGCAGAGCGTTTCCGCCGTAGCCGCTGCCGTAGGACCAGATTTCCCGGCTCTCGGGGAAGTGCACGATGTATTTGTTGTCGTTGCAGGGCCACGCCACGTCGGCCTTCCCGGCATCCAGCGGAGCACCCAGGGTGTGCAAAGCTGGCACGAAGAAGCCGTCGTCGCCCATTTCTTCCAGCGCCGCCTTGCCCATGCGGGTCATGACTCGCATCGAGATCGCGACATAGGCGCTGTCGGTGATTTCAACGCCCAGTGCGCTGATCTTGCTGCCCAGCGGGCCCATGCAGAAAGGCACCACATACATGGTGCGGCCCTTCATGGTGCCGTCGAACAGACCGTTCAGGGTGGCGCGCATCTCCGCCGGGTCGGTCCAGTTGTTGGTCGGACCAGCGTCGTCTTCTTTTTCTGAACAGATAAAGGTGCGGCTTTCTACCCGCGCCACATCGCGCGGGTCAGAGGCGGCGTAGAAGCTGTTGGGGCGCTTTGCGGGGTTAAGGCGCTTGAGGGTGCCGGCGGCGACCAGTTCCTCGGTCAGGCGGGTCCATTCCTCGTCCGAGCCATCGCACCAGACCACACGGTCGGGCTTGGCCAGGGCGGCGACCTCATGCACCCAACCGATAAGTTTGGCGTGTTTCGTTGGGGCGGGCGCGATACCCGGGATGGAGGCGGTTGCGGTCACGGTAACAAAATCCCCCAATTGGTCGAGGCTATCAGATAGGGCCGACAATCAGAATCGCATGCCTGAAATCCACCCTGGAAAGGCGCGCCGGTTTAGCGGCTAGAGCGGTATGACTCAAGTGTGACAACTTGGTCCGCTTCAATGCGTCTGATCGCTGTGCTTTCGTTGACACCTTTCGATGCAGGCTTAAAAGGCGGATGGAAATCCATCTTAAGTTGGGGTGAAGGCATGAGCGACAATGCGCGGCGGCTGCCAGATAGGCCGACATCGCCCCATCTGACAGTGTGGCGCTGGCACGCGACCATGCTGTCGTCCATTCTGCACCGCGCCAGTGGCGTGTCGCTCTACGCTGGGGCGCTGATTTTGGCCGCCTGGGCGATCTGCCTGGCTGTGGGGCCCGAGTGCTACGCCGGCTATATGGCGCTGCTGGGCGGGCCGATCGGTAAGATCGTACTCTTGGGCCTGACCGCCGCGATTTTCTACCACACGGCCAACGGGATTCGGCACCTGGTGTGGGACGCTGGCAAGGCGTTTGATCCGAAATTTTCGGACCTGACCGCCATCGTGGTGATCGCCTTCACCGTGGCTGCAACGGCGGCCACCTGGATCATCGCCGGTATGACGGGGGGCCTCTAGACATGACCAGCTATCGCACACCGCGTTCGCGCGCCGCTGGCCTTGGTTCAGCTAAGCATGGCGTGTCCACCTGGATCGCCGAACGGGTTACGTCTGTGGCCCTGGTGCCCCTGGCGCTGTGGGCGGTCTTCGCCGCCTTGCGCGTCGCCCCCATGGGTTATGAGGGTGCTGTGGCCTGGCTGCATCATCCGCTCAATTTGACGTTCAGTTTGCTGTTCGCCGGCCTGTCTTTTTATCATATGGGCATGGGCATGGCGGTAATCATTGAGGACTACATTCACCGTCGCAGCACCCTGGTTACCTTGCTGCTGTTGAACGCTTTTGTTTGGTTTGGATTTGGCGTCGCCACCATTGTCGCCTTGTTGAAAGTGGCCCTCGCCACCTCGGTTGGAGTCGCCCTCTGATGGCCGCCTATGAATTCATCGACCACACCTTCGATGTCGTGGTTGTCGGTGCCGGCGGTTCGGGCCTGCGTGCTGCGCTCGGCGCGGCCGAAAAGGGTCTGAAGACGGCCTGCATTACCAAGGTCTTCCCGACCCGCAGCCACACGGTGGCCGCCCAGGGCGGTATCTCCGCCAGCCTTGGCAATATGGGCAAGGACGACTGGCGCTGGCACATGTACGATACCGTCAAGGGGTCGGACTGGCTGGGCGACCAGGACTCCATCGAATATATGGTCCGCAATGCGCCAGCAGCGGTCTACGAACTAGAGCACTGGGGCGTGCCGTTCAGCCGTACCCCTGAGGGCAAGATCTACCAGCGCGCTTTTGGTGGCATGACCAGCAACTATGGCGAAGCCCCGATCCAGCGCACCTGCGCGGCGGCTGACCGCACCGGCCACGCCATGCTGCACACCATGTACGGCCAGTCGCTGTCCAAGAGCGTCGAGTTCTTCATCGAGTATTTCGCGCTCGACCTAATCATGGAAAACGGGGTCTGCGTCGGCATCACCGCCTGGAAGCTAGACGACGGCACCCTGCACCGCTTCCGCGCCCAGGCCACGGTGTTGGCCACCGGCGGCTATGGCCGGGCCTATTTCAGCGCCACCAGCGCCCACACATGCACTGGCGACGGTGGCGGCATGGCGCTGCGGGCGGGCCTGCCATTGCAGGACATGGAATTCGTGCAATTCCATCCCACCGGTATTTACGGTTCGGGCTGTTTGATCACCGAAGGCTCGCGCGGCGAGGGCGGCTATCTGACCAACAGCGAAGGTGAGCGCTTCATGGAGCGCTATGCGCCCACCGTGAAGGATCTGGCCCCGCGCGACATGGTGAGCCGCGCCATGACCCTGGAAATCCGCGAAGGTCGCGGTGTGGGCCCCAAGAAAGACCACATCTTCCTGCACCTCGACCATCTGGACCCCAAGATCCTGGCCGAACGCCTGCCGGGCATTTCCGAAACCGCGCGCATCTTCGCCGGCGTGGACGTGACCAAGCAGCCGATCCCGGTGATCCCGACCGTGCACTACAACATGGGCGGCCTACAGACGAACTATCACGGCGAGGTCGTGACCCTGAAGGGCAAGGAGCCTGACAGCGTCGTGCCTGGCCTGTTCGCCGTGGGCGAGGCGGCCTGCGTTTCCGTGCACGGCTCCAACCGCCTGGGCTCCAACAGCCTGATCGACCTGGTGGTATTCGGTCGCGCCGTTGGCCTGCGCCTGGGCGAGATCCTCAAGCCCGGTGCCAGCCAGCCCGAGCTGACAGCGGCTCAGACCGATCCGCACGTGGCGCGGCTGGACCGCTTCCGCAACGCCGACGGCAGCACCCCGACCGCTGAACTGCGGGCCGAGATGCAGGCCATCATGCAGGAAGACGCCGCCGTCTACCGCACCGGCGAGAGCCTGCAGAATGGCTGCAACCGCCTGCAAGCGCTGTGGCAGAAGAAGTCCGACATCAAGGTTTCCGACCGCGGCCTGGTCTGGAACACCGACCTTATGGAAACGCTGGAATTCGAAAACCTCATCGCCCAGGCCGTGGTGACGGTGGAAAGCGGCAACAACCGCACCGAAAGCCGTGGCGCCCACGCGCGGGAGGATTTCCCCGACCGCGACGACAAGACCTGGATGAAGCACACCCTGGCCTATCTCGACCAGACCACGGGCAAGGTGAAGGTCGATTACCGCCCGGTGCACAATTACACCATGAGCAAGGACATCGATTACATCCCGCCCAAGTCGCGGGTGTACTGACCGCCATGTCTCCGATCTGCGCTGTTATGTCAGACTCTAAGGATTTCGCCTGATGGCCGAACTCGCCCTTCCGAAGAACTCCGTCGTCAAAGCCGGCAAGCATTGGCCCGCCCCGGGTGGTGCCAAGGCGGTGAAGAGCTTCCGCATCTATCGCTACGATCCCGAGGCGGGCGGCAACCCGCGCTGGGATACCTACGACGTGCCGGTGGACGCCGTGGGCCCGATGGTGCTCGACGCGCTGATCTACATCAAGAACACCATCGACCCGACCCTGGCGTTCCGCCGCTCTTGCCGCGAAGGGGTTTGCGGCTCGTGCGCCATGAACATCGGCGGCCGCAATACCCTGGCCTGCACCCACGGCTGGGCCGAGGTGCCGGGCAAGGCCGTGCAGATCAGCCCCCTGCCGCACATGGCGGTGGTTAAGGACCTAATCCCAGACCTAACCATCTTCTACGCCCAGTACGCCTCGATCGAGCCCTGGCTGCACACCACCCCGCCAGAGCCGGCCAATGAGTGGAAGCAGAGCGAGAGTGACCGCGAAAAGCTGGATGGCCTGTATGAGTGCATCCTCTGCGCCTGCTGCTCGACCTCCTGCCCCAGCTATTGGTGGAACGGCGACCGGTACCTGGGCCCGGCGGCCTTGCTGCACGCCTATCGCTGGCTGATCGACAGCCGCGACGAGGCCACCGGCGAGCGGCTTGATGCCCTGGAAGATCCGTTCAAGCTGTATCGTTGCCACACCATCATGAACTGCGCTCAGGTCTGCCCCAAGGGTCTGAACCCCGCCAAGGCCATCGCCGAGGTGAAGAAGATGATGGTCGACCGGGTCATCTAATCCTTGGCGAAGATCACCTATATCCAGCCGGACGGAACCGAACAGGCCATCGAGGCTAAGACCGGCTGGAGCGTGATGGAAGGGGCGGTAAAAAACCGCATCCGGGGCATCGACGCCGACTGCGGCGGTGCCTGCGCCTGCGCCACCTGCCACGTCTATGTCGATGAAGCCTGGCGCGAAAAGACCGGCAAGCCGTCAGCGATGGAGGAGAGCATGCTCGACTTCGCCGAAGACGTGGAGCCCAATAGCCGCCTGTCCTGCCAGATCAAGGTGACAGATGCGCTGGAAGGCCTGATAGTGCGCCTGCCGGAGAGCCAGCGGTAGGGGCAGCTGCCCACCCTTGCCTTTCTTGCCTTTTATGACCTAGCTAGGCCGACCGGCTGCGGCGCTCGCAGCATGTCTTGTCGGGTAGGGGGAACGGCCAATGAACATTCGTAAAATCGCACTCATCGCGGGTGCCGCGGGCGCTCTGTTTGCTCTGGCCGCCTCGGCCCAGGCGCCGGCGGGCGGTGCTGGCGGTCCGCCGCCGTATGATCCCAGCAAGTTCCAGAAGCCGGTATGGGCCTATGCCGTCGCCGTGCCTGTGCCCCCGCCCGCCACACCGCCGCCGGTGGACCCCAAGGTCTATACCCTGCCGGGTGCCGCCCAGGGCTTTACCCGCGCTCAGATCCGCGGCGGGGCCGATGGCCCTGCGGACTGGTACCCCAAAGAGCACCCCGTGATGCCGTCGATCGTGCAAAAGGGCGATCCGACCCGCCGCGTCATCGCCTGTTCGCTGTGCCACTATCCCAACGGCAAGGGCCGGGCCGAGAACGCGCCAATATCAGGACTGAGTACAGAGTACTTCATCGACACCATGAACGACTTCAAGTCGGGCGCCCGCAAGAGCAGCGAGCCGCAAAAGGGCAATGTGGCCACCATGGCCAATATCGCCAAACAGATGACCGACGAGGAGATCAAGGCCTCGGCCGACTACTTTGCCGCGATTGCCTGGACGCCGTGGATCAAGGTGGTCGAGAGCCCGACCGCCCCGAAGGTGAAGAGCGCCGCGGGCCTGTATTTGCCGCTTGAAGGAGCCGAAGCCGGCAAGGAGCCGATTGGCCAACGCATCGTCGAGGTGCCGGTCAATAGTGAGGCGACCGACGTGCTGCGCGATCCGCATTCCTCATTCATCGCCTATGTGCCGCCGGGTTCGATCGCCAAGGGCAAGGCGCTGGTGGGCAAATATGCTTGCGCGGCCTGCCATGCGGCCGACCTAAACGGCATCGCCTTCGCGCCGGCGATCACATCGCGTTCGCCCAGCTACATGGCGCGCCAGCTGAACGACTATCGTCAGGGCGCGCGCAAGGGCAAGGCGGCGCAGCTGATGGGTCCGGTCACTTCGAAGATGACGGATGACGAGATCATCGCCATCACCGCCTATCTGGCCTCGATCCCGGCCAAGGCCAAACAGCCAGGTTAAGGCCCCTGAGACATCGGTGTGAAGGGGGCGGGCTTGGCAACGGACCCGCCTCTTTCATTGGTCAGTCTACTCCTCTTGCGCCCGAACAAACCGGCGGCTCTCGTCCGCAAGAGCAGCCTCGGCGGCGCCAATCTCGCGCTGGATGGAGGCCGCTTCTTCCGGATACTTAAGGAGAACAACCTTCATTTCGGCGATGAATAGCCGCCACTCATCGTCCGATAAAAAAATGGCGGCGGATCAATGAACACGGGAGACTTCACGAAGCTTCTGATCGGCGTAAGGTTGCATGCGAACCATCGCTCTTGCACGCAGAACCAATCCAGCCGGGCCGACGTGACCCGGGTTCAGCCCGTCAGGGCGCTGGCCTCTAGCCATTCGATGCGGCCGAAACCGGCCACCAGATGCGCCCGCTCAACGGTGACGCGGTAGAGGTGGAAGTCGCCAAAGCCTATATAGACCGCCGCCGACGGGTGGGTTTGCACATAGGCCGCGCGGGCGGATTCGTCGGCATCGATCTGTGCGATGGTCCCGATCAGGGTGACGCGCGCGCCAGTCAGCCGGTCGTCCAGCCCGGCCGTGCCGTCGAACAGCAGGGAGACGCGGCTGTGTGCCGCGATGTTGCGGCTGTGCTGGGCGAGATCGGATAACAGCAGCAGAGGCGCGCCATCGGCGTCAAGCGCGGTGAGCACCAGGGAAACGTAAGGGCTTGTCTGCATCACCGTGCCCAGGGCGGCCGTGGGCTGGCGCATCAGGGTGCGGACAATTTCGGCCGACGCAGTCACGCGCGCCGTCCTAGCCCTTGGGCTTGAGGTCGGGCCGGCTAGCCAGGAAGGCGGCCTTCTCGGCGGCAGTTAGCACCTTGCCCGGCTTCATCCGCGCCATCTTCGGCGAGGCCTTGGCATAGGCCCCCGGCGGCGGGGCAGCCGGCTTGAGGTCGGACAGGCGCTTGGGGGGCGGTTTGGCCATGGCGTCCTCGCGGTTCAGCTCAACAGGATCGAAACGTACGACAGCACGGTATTGCGCCTGTCGTACGCCGGGGGGAACAGGATTGTCGAGGGCCCGGCCCCAAGCCAAGCCGCATCAAAAATGCAGTACGGCCTGGGCGACGCCCTGCGCCTGCACGTCCTCGGGGAGATGGCAGGTAAAGACCGCCCCCTGGCCCGGCTCGCTCTGCACCTCGACCCAGCCGCCGTGCAGCTCGATCAAGGATTTGACCAGCGCCAATCCCAAGCCCGCGCCGCCGCGATCCCGGCCAACGAAGCGGTCGAATAGATAGGGCTGAACGTGGAACGGTATGCCGCGGCCAGTATCGGAAACCTGCAGGCGCACCTCGCCCGCCGCCCGCTGCGCGCTCAGGGTGATGCGCCCGCCCGCTGGGGTCAGGCGCAGGGCGTTCTCGATCAGATGGTCCAGCGTCTGGGCCAGGCGTCTGGCATCGCCACGGATGAAATAGAGCGCGTCGTCGCAGGCGGTGACGATTTCGACCTTGGCCCCCTCAGCCTGGGCAGACCAGCGGGCAGCGGCCTGTTCCAGCAGGTCGAGCGCCTTATTCTCGTCGTTAGCCAGCACCATTTCGTTGGCGTCGATCTGGGCGATGTCGAGCACGTCTTCGATGGAGCGGGCCAGCTGCATGGCCGCGCCGCGCACGCTTGCGGCATAGCCCTTGCCGCGCTCTGACAGGCTCTCGCCCTGATCCTGCAGCAGTTCGCTATAGCCAATGATGGTGGTGAGCGGCGTGCGTAGTTCATAGGAGACGTTGCCGACGAAATCGCGCTTAAGCCGTTCGGCCTCAGCCAGGGCCTGGCTGCGGTCGGCAAGGGCGCTTTCCAGTTGGCGATTGTCGGTGACGTCAGCGAAGGCGATCAGGGTGGCCCCATCGGGCAGGGGCTTGGTCTGGTAGATCACAATGCGGTCGTCGCTGGTGCGGGCCTCGCCCACCATCGGCGCGCGGGACTCCGGATCAGGATCGGCCACCCGGCCCTTAAGGTCGCGCCAGAAGGCCGGGTCGTGCAGGCGTGGCGTGCAGAGTTCCACCACGCCTTCGAAATCGCCCGCGTCATCGAGCAGGGCGGGGGTGACGTTCCAGAAACGGGCGAAGGCCTCGTTATGCAGCCGCAGCCGCCCCTCCGAGCCGAACACCGCCACGGCATCATTCAGCTTGTCGAGCGTGGCCTGCTGCACCTGAATCTGGGCGTTGTACTGCGCCTTGAGCCGAAGCTCGCCGGTGATGTTGCTAAACAGGAATACCAGGCCACCAAGCGGGTGCGGTTGCCGCACAACGCGCAAGGTACGGCCATCGGGCAGGATCCAGACATCATCGGCCAGCGGGCCGCTGGCCTCGTAGCGCGACAACTCCTCGGCCCGCCAGCGGGCATAGTCCGCCGTCTCAGGCAGGCGGCGGCGCTGGCGCAGGCGGTCGAGCACCTCGCCGTGGGTTGGGCGGTCGGAAAGCCAGGCGGGTTCCAGGTTCCATAGCGAGGCAAAGGCGGCGTTGTAGAACATCAACCGCTTACCCGCGCCGAAGATCGCCACGGCCTCGGCGATGTGGTTCAGGGTCTCGTCATGCGCCTCGATCTGGCGCTTGAGGGTCTCCTTGATCTCCTCGGCCGATGTGACGTCGAAGGACCAGACGCCTGCGCCACCGCCTTCCAGTGGCTCGGCCACAAAGCGCAGCGCGCGGCGGCGACCGTCCAGCGAGGTCCAGCGCAGGGTCTCGCGGGCTGTGCCCAGGTTGGCGGCCTCGGCGGCCAGGGCATCGGCAGCGTCCAAACTATGTCCGTTGGCCAGGGCCTGCGACATGGACTCGGCCTGGGCCGCGGCCAGCCAGGCGCGATTGCCCCATTGCGGCTTGCCGTCGCCACCGGCGATCCAGGCCGGCTCGGGCCGGGCATCGAGCAGGGCTGCAAACCGCGCTGCGGTGGGCAGCACGTCGGTACCGCCAGCCAGCGCGGCCAGGCGCAACCAGGCAAAGGCACCCGCCGCTCGCCCCTCGACCGACACCGCGCCAGCCGGACCGCGCGCTTCGAACGCACAGGGCTCGCCCCGCTCGAACAAGGCCCGTAGGCGCCGCGCATGGTCGGGATCGCCCCGCATCAGGGCATTAACCACGGCCTGAGCCGACACAGGGTCGACGCCCAGAACCTTGGCGCAGGCTTCCAGGCTGTCTTCGCCCGTGGCCAGCTGGGCCGCACCGTCTTCTACCGCCAGCAGCGCGGAATCGAAGGCCTCGGCGCTGGCATGGGCGGCCAGGGCGTCTTCCTGCATGCGCGACATCTTCGCGTTGAGGCTGTCGATCACGGCCTCTAGGCGCCGTTTCTGGGCCAGCGCCCACAGCGTCGCGCAGATGGCCAGGCACACCGCCCCGCCCGCCGCGGCCAGGATCAGATACTGGGAATTCATCCCGACGCTTTCGCCCACCTGCGAATCATAGGGCCAAGCATATCCCCAATCGATGCATTTGACGGGATGGCGGGCCGAGGTTGAGGTTGGATCCCGCAGGATAGCTCGGCTCTTGTTAGGGCCATATTCTGCCTGTTAGGGAGGTGGCGTTCGGCACAGCCGTGAGTGCGTCGCCTGGGCGGCGCTTGTGAGGCGTTTGGAAGACTGGACTTGGCCATGAAGACGACGGTCACTGCGCTGCTGATGGCCTGCCTGATGGTGGGACGGGTGAGCGCTGCAGGTGTTGCGGCACCGCAACCCTCCAAGCCTGTGTCGCCGGCCTTTTTCACCGGCAAGTGGTACGAGATCGCCCGCCTACCGACCAAAAGCCAGAAGGACTGCGAGGGCGGTGTGACCCAGTTCGCCAATGCCGAAAACGGCGAGTTCAGTCTTTTGCAGACCTGTCACCTCGGTGCCCTGAACGGCCCGCTAAAAACCTTCGATCCCACCGGTAAGATCACCCCGGGGAGCAACAACGCCAAGTTCGTGCTGACCTTCTTTAAGGTGCTCAAACAGGAATATTGGGTGATTGACCGCAGCGATACGCTGGACTGGTTCGTGATGGTGACGCCGGGCGGCACCTACGCCTGGATTATGTCACGCAAACCGTCCATGGCCGCCGCCGACAAGGCGATGATCGTCAGCGAACTCAAGGCCGCCGGCTATCCGGTAGAAAAGCTGATCTATCCGCTTCAGCCCGGCGGCTGATCGCGGCATTGTTGCTGCGGTCGATCCACACAAGATCTGTCAGGTCGGGGCCTGTTCGCATGAACATAAGCGGAACATAATTGCGCCGATGGATGATGCCGACCTTATTTTGACCCCGCTTTCGCGGCCGCTGATCACCGATGGCGTTACGCGCGGGGCATGGCGGCTGCTTTCGGCGCTGGGTTTCGCGGCGGCCAGCGAGGTTGGGCTTCCCAATGGTCGGCGGGCAGACCTGATGGCCCTGGGCCCCAAGGGCCAGATCGCTATTATCGAGGTGAAGTCGGGGATCGAGGATTTCCGGGCAGACTTCAAATGGCAGGAATACTGGCCGTGCTGCGACCTGTTCTACTTCGCCGTGGCCCCGGAGTTTCCGCAGGCCGTGCTGCCTGACGAGCCGGGTCTGATCGTTGCGGACGGGTTTGGTGGGGCGGTGGTGCGTGATGCGGTTTCCGCGCCGCTGGCCGGGGTGCGGCGCAAGGCCCTGACCCTGGCATTCGCAAGGTTGAGCGCCTTCCGGGCCGCCCCGTTTTAGGCCGCGGGTCGGGCGGTACACTCCCTCGATTGGCGCTAACGCGGCGCGCGCTTACTCAATATGCGTTGCAGGGTCCGCCGGTGCATGTTGAGGCGGCGCGCGGTCTCCGAGACGTTGTGGTTGCACAGCACATAGATGCGCTGAATGTGTTCCCAGCGCACCCGATCAGCACTCATCGGGTTTTCCGGCGGCTTGGGACTCTCATCGGCGCGGGCCAGCAGGGCATTGACCACATCGTCGGCGTCGGCAGGCTTAGAAAGATAATCGATTGCCCCGGCTTTCACGGCGGCCACTGCGGTGGCGATACTGCCATAACCGGTCAGAATGATGATGCGGGCGTCGGGCCGGGCATTGCGCACCGCTTGCACCACGTCCAGGCCGGTGCCATCGCCCAGCCGCAGATCGCATACCGCAAAGGCCGGCGGGCGGGTCTTCAGCACGCGCAAGGCGTCGGCCACAGTCTCGGCCAGTTCCACCTCAAAGCCGCGTTGTTCGAGCGCGCGGCCCAGACGAGTGCGCAGCGAGGCGTCGTCGTCCAGCAGGAGCAGGGTCTTGTCGGCAAGCGCCCCCACGGCGCAACTCAGGTCGCTCATCCACTCACTCCTGCTGCACGAGGTTTAGTTTAGCGCGAGTTCGGGCCTTGCGTCATCCTGTCGCATCATCAGGGGCGTGAATTTGATCCCGGGGGCCTTGGCCTGCCGCTTCCAGCGCCGCGCGTGGCCAAAGCGCTAGCACTGCGGCGCCGCCGTCCCTTTCATTGCGGAACTCGACGAAGGCACCGGTGCGTTGCAACAGCGTCTTGGCGATAAAGACCCCCAGCCCCATACTGATGTGGCCACTGCGGCTGTTCTCGGCACCGGGACGCGAGGTCACATAGGGCTCGCCGAGCTTGGCCAGGATGTCGGCCGTAAAGCCATGGCCGTCGTCGCGCACCTCAAGTGAAATGTGGTGGGGGTCGAAATGGGCGGTAACCCGCACCTCGGAGCGGGAGAAATCCGTCGCGTTCACGACCAACGCGGTCATGGCATGCAGGATTTCAGGCAGGAGGCGGATCGTCGGCGGCCACAGGCTTTGCTGTTAGCTGGGCCCGGATCTCGCGACATCGCACAGTCTGGGCGATCATCAGCTCGGCATCCGCCCTATCGTCGTCGGACTTGCCCTTGCGCGCCATTTCCCGCGCCACAACAGCGATTGTCGCCAGCGGCGTGCCCAGTTCGTGGGCGGCGGCGACGGCCAGGGCCCCCAGGGCAGATAGCTTCTGTTCGCGCGCCAGCACCGTCTGCGTCACGTCCAGCGCCAGTTCCATGCCCCGTGCCTTGGAAGTCGCAACCCAGGCATAGCCAGCGGTGATGGCGATCCCTAGCGCATTGGCGGTGAACAAGCCCATCGGCCTGATCGGGGTCTGGGAGGCGCTGTGGAGCTCCCCACCGTGCAGGGGCAGGTGCGTCACGGTGAGCAGTAGCGACGCCAATAGGATCAGGCTGCCGATCAACAGGGCATAGCGGCCGGGCAGGGTGGCGGCGGCCAGGACGGCTGGGGCGATCAGCAGCAGGGAGAACGGGTTGGTGATGCCGCCGGTAAGGTAGAGCATGCCTCCCAGTTGAAGTGTGTCGTAGCTCAGTTGCAGGGCGGTTTCCCAATCCAGGGCCAGTCGTTGGCCAGGGGCGGCGACTGTCAGGATCAGATTCAGCCCGGCCTACAGGGCGATCAGGGCGAAGCAGCTGGAGAAGGGCAAATCGTATTTGAGGACGAACCCGGCAAACAGCACAGCAGCCGTCTGACCGCCGATGGCCAGCCAGCGCTGGGCGACCAGGGTGCGAAGCCGTAGCCGCGAGCGGTACGGCAATCCCTTACCGACGAATGCGCCGGTCAATACCGCCCAAGGCTCCGGTCGCGGGTCTTGCAGCAGGGGGGCGGGCGGCCTATCGAGGCTTGGCTGTGGAGGGGCGGTCGGCATGGTCCGCTGAGGTTCATCCAGCTTATTGAGGATGGCGAGCCAAGAACGCCCAGGCATCGACAAGGATCAAACGTGAAACGCAATCGTGTGAGCCTGACACTGGTGCTTTTGGCGCTGCTGGCGGTTCTGGTCGCGGCTTACTTCGCCGCGCAGCATCGCACGCGGTCAACCGGATCAGCCTTGATTGGCGGCCCGTTCCATCTGATCGACGCCACGGGTAGTCCTGCCGATGACAGCCTGCTCAAGGGCCATTGGAGCGCGGTGTTTTTCGGCTTCACCCATTGTCCCGATATCTGTCCGGGCACGCTTCAGGCGCTCGGTGCGGCGGCAGGCCAGCTACCCACGGGCAAGGCCAAGACCTTGCAAGTTGTGTTCGTATCGATCGATCCCGAACGCGACACACCCGCGGTGCTGAAGGCTTATCTGGACAGCCAGAACCTGCCGGTAAAGGTCGTTGGCCTGACCGGCGCGCCAGATCCGGTCAAGTCAGCCGCCAGCGCCTATCGCGTGTTCTATGCGAAGGCCCCGGTGGCCTCGGGCGACTACACCATGAGCCATTCGACGGCGGTTTATCTGATGGACCGCCGTGGCAAATTCAGTCGGGTTTTGGCCTATGGCATGACCCCGTCGGAAATGGCGGCGCAGATCTCAGACGCCATTGATGGGCTCTAGCGCCGCTAATCGGTTACCGAAGTGACGCTAGACTCTGATTGAGGTTCGCGTGCTATGTTGCACTGCAACCAGAGTTAGGTCTCCCATGCTCTACGCCATGCACGAAGCGAAGTATTATGCCTCCCAGCCGCTGCGGGCAGGGGCGAAGGTGGCGCGCGAATTCTGGGGCTCGCCGCTCAATCCGATGAGCCAGACCTTGATGGGCCGCAATCTGTTCGCGGGGGCCGAGCTGATCGAGAGCACCACGCGGCGCTACGGCAAGCCGGAATGGAACATCGACACCGTTAAGGTTGGTCAGACCGACGTGCGGGTGCGCCCGACTGTGGTCTGGGAAAGCCCCTGGTGTCGGCTGATCCAGTTCGACCGGGACATGGCCGACATGCGCCGGGCCAGCAAATTCAGCCTGGATCCCGCCGTCTTGATCGTAGCCCCGCTCTCGGGACACTACGCCACCCTGCTGCGCGGCACGGTGGAAGTCTTCCTGCCCGACCACGCTGTCTTCATCACGGACTGGAAGAACGTGCGCGACGTTCCAATGATGGAGGGGCGCTTCGATTTTCACGACTATGTTGACCACATCCGCACCATGCTCGGCGTGCTGGGACCGCGCCCGAATGTCGTCGCCGTGTGTCAACCGGGGCCGCCTGTGCTGGCTGCGGCGGCGATGATGGCCGAGGATGGCGACCCTTCGCGCCCGGCGTCCATGACCTTCATGGGCTCGCCAATCGACGCGCGGAAATCGCCGACGGCCCCCAACACCCTGGCCGAAGAAAAGCCGTTCGCGTGGTTTTCCTCCAAAATGATCTACACCGTGCCCCCGCCCTATCCGGGTGCGATGCGGCGGGTCTATCCGGGCTTTGTGCAGCTGGCCTCGTTCATGAGCATGAACCAGACAAAGCACCAGGACGCGCACCAGAAGTACTTCAATGACCTGGTCGCTGGCGACGGCGACAGCGCCGATAAGCACCGCGAGTTCTACGACGAGTATCTGTCGGTGCTGGATCTGACCGAGGAGTTCTACCTCCAAACCATCGAGATCGTGTTCCAGAAGCATCTTCTGGCCAAGGGTGAGCTGATGCACCGTGGCCGAAAGGTAAGGCCCGAGCTTATTTCCGATATCGCGCTGATGACCGTCGAAGGCGAGCATGACGATATCAGCGGCGTGGGCCAGACCCAGGCGGCGCACGGCCTGTGCAAGGCCCTGCCGGACAGCCTGAAGGAACTCTATGTCGCGCCGAAGGTGGGGCATTATGGCGTGTTCAACGGTCGCCGGTTCCGCGAAGATATCTATCCGCGCGTGCGCGAATTCATCCTGCGCACCGACCCGAATTTCGCGCCAAGGACTGCCTAAGGCTGCGATTCGGCCCTATCTAGGGTCCTAGATGTCCCTGTTTCCCGCCCGCCATAGTGACGGTGACCGGCTGACCATAGCTGGGGCCACGATCCGTCTAAGCGTCAATTCGCGCGCGCGGCGCGTCTCCTTGCGGGTGGATAGGGCCCGGGCCGAGATCGTTGCGGTGGCCCCGTCGCAGCGCAAGCTGGCCGAAGCGGTCGCCTTTGCCCACCTGCGGGCCGAATGGATCGTCGACCAGATGGCTGACCTGCCGGCGGCCGTGCCATTCAGGCCGGGCCAGACCCTGACGCTGTTTGGCAGACCCGTCGTCTTGGGCGTTACCACAGGCCGTCCGCGCCGCCTGATTGATCCGACCGGTGGGTCCGACCGCATCCTGGCACCCGATAGGGGCGGTGACGGCGAAGAGGCCTGGCGGGTGGCCATTATTCGATTGCTCAAGCGCGAAGCCATGACGGGCCTAACCGCCCGTACGGCGCAATTTTGCGATACTCTCGGCCAGCCTCTGCCGCAGATCGGTGTGGCCGACGCTCGCTCACGCTGGGGCTCTTGCCGCCCGGCGCGCAAGGGCCGCGAGGCCCTGATACGCTACAATTGGCGGGTGATGATGGCCCCGGTGGAGATCGCCGACTACCTCTGCGCCCACGAATGCGCGCACTTGGTCAGGGCGGATCATTCGCCGGCCTTCTGGGGCGTTGTGCAGGGTCTGATTGGCGACCCAAAGGCGCACCGGGCCTGGCTGCGGCGGCACGGGTCGGCGTTACACGGCATGGGTTGAGGCGGGTATCAGCCTGGGTGGCGCGCTTCAGTAGGGTAAGGCGTCGCGCCGGACCGGCGCAGTCCCCGCCGGTGGGGCTGGGGGCTCCGGGGGTGGAGCTTCCGGGTTCTGGCTGGTTAGCAGGTCGCCAATTGGGTCTTGCCCGTCAGTGGGCGGTGGGGCCTCGCCACCCGGAATAGGCTGCGATTTGAGGCGCGGCAGGGTCGCGCTCATATAGGCTTTCCAGATCTGGGCTGGAGCACCGCCTCCGGTGACTCGCTTCATTGGCGTATTGTCGTCGCGCCCAGTCCACACTGCGGTGACGAAGCCACCCGTGTAGCCGATGAACCAGGCGTCTCGGTAATCGCTGGTGGTGCCGGTCTTGCCAGCCAGGTCGTAGCCGGCCACGCGCGCCGCCCCGCCGGTGCCGCCGGGCGCGTTGACCACGGCGCGAAGCATCTGGTTCATATACTGCAGCGCTGGCGAAACGATCACGGCAAGGCGCGTGGGCCGGTCGACGCCGTGGTCGTACAGCACCTTGCCTGCCGCGGTGCGGATCCGCTCGATGCCATAGCCGCGCGCGCCAAAGCCGCCGTTCGAGAACGGCACATAGGCCTGGGCCATTTCCATCGGGGAGACCTCGACCGCGCCCAGGGCCATAGAGGGGTCGAGCTGTATTTTGGAGACGATGCCCAGCCGCTTGGCGGTGTTGGCGACGTTCTGGGTGCCCAGCTCATTAGCCAGGCGGGCGGCCACGGTGTTGATTGACTGAGCCAGGGCGGTCTCAAGCGTGATCGGGCCCAGGTAGGCGTTGGTATAGTTCTTCGGCTCCCAGGTGCCGATCGTCAGGGACTCGTCGGGGACGATCTCCGAAGGGGTGCGGCCAGCCTCCATCGCGGTGAGATAGACGAACGGCTTCCAGGACGACCCGGCTTGGCGGCGCGCATCCGTGACGCGGTCGAATTCGCTGTCGGCGTAGGAGGCACCGCCAACATAGGCCCGCACCCGGCCTTCGCCGTCGAGCGAGACCAGCGCAGCCTGCAGCACACCCTGATTGGCGTGGCCGTTTACCCCGTCGTGGATCGCCGCCTCTGCGGCGGCCTGGATGGGGAGGTCGAGGGTGGTTTCGACGACCAAGTCTTCAGTGGGTTCGCCGACCATGGTGCGCACCTGACCATCAATCCAGTCGGTGAAATACTGCG
>CAISYT010000096.1 GCA_903889785.1 uncultured Caulobacterales bacterium | reverse complement strand
TGGCAGATCGGCCGCGACGAAGAGCTCGAGTACTGCCGGACCCACGGAATCCCGCTCAAGGGTGGCACCTCCGCACCGCCGTACTCGATCGACGACAACCTCTGGGGCCGCTCCTCGGAGGGCCGCGCGATCGAGGACCTGGGCGAGCCTCCGCCCGAAGCCGCCCCCGTGCGGGACGACCGCGATTTTCACGATGACTGTGCCGTTGGTGCCGCCGCCCCTGCCGCTGTGCTGGTTGGCCTGATCCGCCGAGAGGAGGGCCTTTCGGTACTGCTGACGCGGCGTGCCGACTCCTTGCGCCGGCATACGGGCCAGATCGCCTTCCCCGGTGGGCGATGTGACCCGGGTGAGACCCCGCTGCAGACCGCGGTGCGCGAGGCCAACGAGGAGATCGGACTAGAGCCGGACTGTGTCGACTCTCTGGGGTTTGCCGACCCACATCACACCCGCACTGGCTTTTGGGTGACGCCCGCGGTGGCCCTGGTCGAGGCTAAGGCCCGATTTGCACCCAGCCCTCAGGAGGTCGCGGAAATCTTCGAGGTTCCGTTCGCGCATCTGATGAATCCGGCCAACCACCAGCAGCGGACCGCGATGCTGAATGGGACGGAGCGCCGCTTTTACGCCATCGAATATGGCGAGCGCCTGATCTGGGGGGTGACAGCGAGTATCATTGTTGCCCTCCATCAGCGCCTCTCGGCCGGGGGTGCCGATGTCTAGGGTATTGCTCACCCGACTGATCCTCTTTCTGGTCCCGTTCGCGGCCTGGTTCGCCTGGAGTTGGGTGGCTCGGCGGAGCGGCCGGCCAATTGGCGCGACGCCCTGGACCTGGCTGGCGGCGGCCGGGGCTCTCCTGGCGGCCGCGTCCTTGATGGCGACGGCCTTGCTGCAAAGTGATAATCGCGCAGGAACCTATGTGCCCGCAGAGACCTCAGCCGATGGCAGCGTCACGCCCGGACATTTCGAATCCCGACGGCCTTAGCCTGATACAGGCCGGAAAGGCACCGGCATGGATGACCGACAGGCGCACCCTCGCCGTCATCGCGGCGCTGGAGGCCAAGGGGCTGGCGGGCTGTGCGCGCTTTGTCGGCGGTTGCGTGCGCAATACGATCACCGGCCATCCGGTCGCAGACGTGGATATTGCCACCACCCTAACGCCCGACGCAGTTATCGAGGCCCTGACCGCCGCCGAACTGTGCTGGGTGCCGACGGGCATTGAGCATGGCACGGTCACAGCGATTATCGAGGGAAGGCCTTTCGAGATCACGACCCTTCGCCGCGATGTCTCTACAGATGGTCGTAACGCCACCGTGGCCTTCACCCTGAATTGGGACGAAGACGCTTATCGGCGCGATTTCCGCCTGAACGCCCTTTATGCCGATCCGGCCGGGCGGCTGTTCGACCCGACGGGCGAGGGTCTGAGCGATGCGCGGGCCGGCCGCGTTGTCTTCGTCGGCGAGGCCATGGCACGGGTCCACGAGGACTATCTGCGCATCCTGCGCTTCTTCCGGTTCCAGGCTTGGTACGGCAAGGGTGAGGCGGACGCGACGGCCGTGGCCGCCTGCCAGGCGCTGAAAGACATGCTGACCGGACTGGCCGCCGAGCGCATCGCCAAGGAAGTTCTCAAACTGCTTGCTGCGGTTGATCCGCGCCCCAGCGTCAGCTTGATGGCCCAAACGGGGGCGCTGGCCACTGTATTGCCCGAGTTGACCACCCTCGACCGGTTCGAGCGGCTCGTAGCGAACGAGGTCGACCAGCGGATCGAGCCCGATGCGGAATTGCGTCTGGCGGCCCTGCTATCGGATGGGACAGCCAAGGCCATAGCCGAGCGCCTGCGGCTTTCGAACGCCCAGAAAGCCCGATTGATCGCGGCGGAAGGCAAGTCGCCTCGTATTGACTCACGGATGAGCGGCCCCGAGGCCCGTCGCGCGGTCTATGGCCTGGGGCAGGGAACCTTTACCGACCGCGTCAAGCTGGGCTGGGCCGCCGATAGTCCGGCCGCTGCGCCGCAGTGGCGCGCGCTGCTGGCCCTTGGCGAGACCTGGGCCCCGCCGACCATGCCGATAACGGGGGCGGATGTCACGGCCGCCGGGGTGCCGCCTGGCCCGCGGGTGGGCGCGATTTTGCGCCAGGTCGAATTCTGGTGGATCGATCAGGATTTCACGAGTGATCGCGACCAGGCTCAGGAGAGGCTCAAGGTCGTGTTGAAGGGCATGATCGCATGAAGATCGCCATACTGGAGACAGGTGCTCCGCCGGGTCGGCTGCGGAACGTGTTCGGCACCTATCCCGCCATGCTGCGCGAAATCTTGGCCGGCGCGGGGGACTTCACGACCTTCGATGTGCAGAACGGCGACTATCCTGCTGACCCGACGGCCTTCGCCGCCCAGCTGATCACGGGATCGCCTGCCGGTGTCTATGATGATCTGCCCTGGATCGCGCCCTTGTTGGGCTATCTCGCCGCCGTCAAGGGGAAAACAAAGCTGGTTGGAGTCTGTTTCGGCCACCAGGCCATGGCCCAGGCTTTCGGCGGACAGGTGATCAAGTCTCCCAAGGGCTTTGGCCTTGGCCGGCACAGCTATCGCGTGGAACACCGCGCCCCCTGGATGGCACAGGGCGGAGAGGCGGTGAGCGTCGCTGTCTCGCACCAGGATCAGGTCGTGGCCTTGCCGCCGGGCGCGACCGTGCTGGCAGGCAGTGAATTCACACCCTTTGGCGCGCTCGACTACGGAGACGGCGCGGTCTCGTTCCAGCAGCACCCCGAATTCGACACCCCCTTCGCCAAGGCGCTGATCGAATTCCGCCGTGGCCGGCCCCTGACCGAGGCACAGGTGGAGACAGCCATAGATTCGTTTGAGATCGCACACGACGACCGGGCCGTTATGACCGGATGGATCAGGAATTTCCTGAACGACTAGGGCACCCTAGGGCCACTTCACCGCCGGCGGCATCGAACTGAGGATCGACTCGATGTTGCCGCCTGTCTTCAGCCCGAACAGGGTGCCGCGGTCGTAGAGCAGGTTGAATTCAACATAGCGCCCACGCCGGATCAGCTGTTCCTCACGCTCGGCATCGGTCCAGGCCTCGCCCATGCGACCGCGCACGATCCGCGGATAAACATCCAGGACGGCCAGACCGACCTCGCGCGTGAGGCGAAGTCGCGCTCGAAATCGCCGCTATTGTGGTGATCGTAGAATATGCCGCCCGTGCCGCGCGGCTCGTTGCGGTGGGGCAGGAAGAAGTACTCGTCGCACCAGGCCTTAAATTTGGCATGCCACGCTGGATCGTGAGCGTCGCAGGCGGCCTGCATCGCTGCATGGAAAGCCGCGGCATCGGGCGCGGTCTGGTGGCGGTCGACATCTAGGACCGGCGTCAGGTCGCCGCCGCCGCCGAACCAAGATTTCGATGTGACGATGAACCGAGTGTTCATGTGCACCGCAGGTACGCGCGGGTTGACCATGTGCGCGATCAGGCTGACGCCCGTGGCGAAAAATCGTGGGTCCTGGTCGGCACCGGGCATGGACTTGGCCATTTCCGGCGTAAACGTGCCGAACACGGTGGAGGTATGCACCCCCACCTTTTCGAACAGCCGGCCGTGCATCATCGACATCACACCGCCGCCGCCGGCCTCGCGAACCCATGGCTTGCGTTCAAAACGCCCGGCCGGTCCCGGATAGAGCGCTGCGGGGGCTTCGTCCTCCAGGGACTCGAACGCGGCGACGATGCGGTCGCGCAGGGTTGCGAACCAGACGGACGCCTGGGTCTTGCGCTGTTCGAGTTGCTCATCTGCGATCATGCGGGCGCTTTGGCGGAGGATGACGAGGCTGTCAAATTGCGGTAACTGCGGCTGCGGTTGTTTGACACGCCTGCCGACAGGGGCCAGACGGACCACGGATGAGCGAAAATACCAAGCCTGCGGCACCACAAAACCTGTTCCGGGACGCGATGAGCCGGTTCGCCAGTGGTGTGACCTTGGTCACCACCCGTGCGGCAGATGGCCGACCCTTTGGCTATACCGCGTCGAGTTTCGCTTCGCTTTCCCTCGATCCGCCCCTGATCCTTGTTTGTATGGGTAACAGGTCCACGGCCTATCCGGTGTTCCTGCAGGCCACCCATTTCGCCATCAGCGTGCTGAATGAGGCGCAGGCTTCTCTGGCAACGCTTTTTTCGACTCGCGGCGCGGATCGATTCGGCCATCCGGCAATGTTTGACAGCCCCCATGGTCTTCCAGTGGCTTCCGGTGCCCTGGCGCGGCTCGACTGCGCCCTGGAAACCCTGCACCACGAAGGGGATCACGCCATACTGATCGGCCGGCCGCAGCATATAGACCTGTCCCCGGGGCGACCGCTGATCCATTATGACCGCGCGCTTCGGGGGCTGGATTAGGGGCTATTTCCGCAGGGTTTGTGTGGATTTCCGCAATGCCGGTTGAAAAAGGGCGAGACGCATTCTAAGCGAACGCTCACGAATGGCGCGCATGAGGCGGAGGACCGTCTAGGAGCGCCATGACGCCCGGCGCAAAATCCGGGTGTTAGGGGACTTAGTTAAGTGGGGCCGCGCTGATCAGCGGCGCTTGTGGAAGGTGAACGCAAGGTGTCGAACCTCGCCGTAGGTGCAACGACCGATCCGGGCCACGCGTCCGACGATCCAAGCCGCCGGGACTTTATCCATATCGCCGCCATCGCGGCCGCCGCCGGCGGGGCCGCTTCCGTGGCCTGGCCGTTCATCGACCAGATGAACCCCGCGGCAGATACACTGGCCCTGGCCTCGGTCGAGTTTGACCTGACCAAGGTGATGGAGGGCATGCAGGTCGCGATCAAGTGGCGCGGCAAGCCCTTGTTCATCCGTAATCGCAGCGCGGCCGAGATCGCCGCTGCGCAGAAAGACGACAATGCCCCGATGAAGGATCCGGCCAAGGACGCCGATCGCGTCAAGGTGGGCAAGGAACAGTGGCTGATCCTGATCGGCACCTGCACACACCTCGGTTGCGTGCCCACCTTCGGCGGCGGTGACTGGGGCGGCTGGTTCTGCCCCTGCCATGGTTCGCAGTACGATACCGCGGGCCGTATCCGCAAAGGCCCGGCACCGCTGAACCTGGAGCTGCCGGACTATGCCTTCCTTTCCGACACCAAGGTCAAGATCGGCTGAAGATGAGCGGACATTCAACATACACGCCGAAAACCGGCCTAACGCGCTGGCTCGATAGCCGCCTGCCCATCCTGCGGCTCGCGCATGACAGCTTTGTGGACTATCCCACGCCGCGAAACCTCAACTACTTCTGGACGTTCGGCGGCATCCTCGGCCTTTGCCTCGGTGTACAGATCATCACCGGCATCGTTCTGGCGATGAACTACACCGCCAATGCTGCCCTCGCCTTCAATAGCGTCGAGCACATCATGCGCGACGTGAACTATGGCTGGTTGATACGGTACACCCACGCCAACGGGGCCTCGATGTTCTTCATCGCGGTCTATGTGCACATGCTGCGCGGCCTCTACTACGGCTCGTACAAGGCACCGCGGGAAGTGCTGTGGCTGCTGGGCTGCGTGATCTATCTGCTGATGATGGCCACGGGCTTCCTGGGCTATGTGCTGCCCTGGGGCCAGATGAGCTTCTGGGGTGCGACGGTGATCACCAACCTGTTCAGCGCCCTGCCGCTGGTCGGACCCTCAATCACCACCTGGCTTTGGGGCGGGTTCGCG
>CAISYT010000095.1 GCA_903889785.1 uncultured Caulobacterales bacterium | reverse complement strand
CACCCGGCGTGCGTCGGACACGTTCGGTGTGCGCGGCGAAGCCGGCATCGGCGGCGACAACATGTATCGCTATTACGGCACGCTGGAGTTGGGCGAGTTCACCCCGTTCGGCACCAAGGGCTGGGTTTCGGTGCTCAAAACCGGCAACGACGCCTTCCAGCCCAAGGGCATGGCGGTCAAACCGGCCGGCAAAATCCGTAAAACCCAGTTCAACGCCCGCCTCGACCAGGACTTCGGTGATTTCGGGTGGATGAGCGTGATCGGCAACTGGAACTCGAACCGCAACGCCTTCCTGGGCCGCGCGTCGCTCGCCCAGTTTAATGCCGGCACCATTCCGACGGTCACCGAGCAAGGAGCTTCAGAAAACATCAATCCGTCGGACACGGGCAACGTCCGCGTTCTGTCGAGCTGGGATATCACCCCAGAGATCTCGCTGACCGTCGACCCGTCGTTCCAGTTCGTGATGGCGAACGGCGGCGGTGCCGCCAACTGGTCGGAAACCGACTTGCAGCTGCTCGGCAACTCCGGCGCGGCCGGTCTGGACTTGAATAACGACGGCGATACAGCTGATACGGTGCGCCTGTTCCGTCCCAATAACACCAATACCCATCGCCTGGGCATGACGTCGTCGCTGATCTGGAAGTTCGCGGATACACAAAGCGTTCGTGCCGCCTACACCTACGACCGCGCCCGGCACCGCCAGACCGGCGATGTCGGCTTCATCAAGACCGACGGCAGCTTCGACCCGGAGAGCGTGTTTGCCGGGAAGTCGGTCTACGGCTTCCGCCCGGTGAGACTGCCGGACGGTAGCATCCTGGAGCGCCGCAACCGCTTCTCCGTCGCTCTGCTCAATCAGTTCGCCCTTGAGTATCGCGGCCGGTTCATGGAAGAAAAGCTGCTGCTCAATGTCGGGGCGCGCCTGCCGTACTTTACGCGCCACCTGAACAACTATTGCTACCAGCGCGACACCTTCAACGCCTACTGCACCACACAGACGGGAACGCCGGTCGCCGGCACCAACGACGGCACCGGCCGTCCCCTGGTCACCTTCCCGGTGTCCGCGCTGAATACCAGCGCGTCCGCCAGGTACGGTCAGCCGCGCTCGTTCGACCGCAAATATAGCGAGGCACTGCCGAACGTCAGCGCCAGTTACGACTTCACCGAAGATCTGCAGGTTTTCGCCAGCTTCGCCCAGACGCTCTCGGCGCCGCGCACCGACGACCTCTATGACCAGGTCCTGGTCGATCCCGGCCCCGAAAAGGCCTCGGCCTTCGACGTCGGCGTACGCTATCAGGGCGGGCCGTTGATGGCGGCGGCGGCGGTGTTTTACAATCAGTTCAGCAACCGCATCGAGCGCGTCTACGACGAGCCTAACGGCATCGCGTTCTCGGCCAACGTCGGCGACGTGAACTTGATGGGCATCGACGGCCAGGTGGGCTACAAGCCGCTCGACAACTTGTCCTTCTATGCTTCGGCCTCGTACATCACATCCGAGATCCAGGATGACATCCCGGGAACGAGTGCCGGCGCGGTGCTGGCGACCAAAGGCAAATCGCTTTACGAAACGCCGGAGTTCCAAGGCAGCGTCCGCGCTCAGTACGAGCCGGTCGAATTCCTAAGCCTGGGTCTGCAGGGGAAATATGTCGGCGCCCGCTGGACGAACCTGGTCAACACCGAGAAGTTCCCGAGCTACATGCTGGTGGACTTCGACGTGCGCTTCAAGCTCGACACCTTCGGCCTGGAGAACACCTACATCCAGGGCAACGTCCGCAACCTCTTTGATGAAAACTATCTCGCCGACATCACGGCCAACCTGACGGGCACCGCACTTGGCCAGCCCGGCTACGGCCGCACGTTTATTGCAAACGTTCACGTGGAGTTCTAAACCAGCCTCCTCTCAAAACTTAAAGGGGCGGACCTTGCGGTCTGCCCCTTTATTTTTGCATACGGGCCGGGGAGTTTAGGCCGGCTGCGGGCCGGGACGGCCGTTCTCGACGACAAACGACTTCAGGGTGCTGACGGGGCTTTGCCGCAGCCGCACATTTTCCACCACCCGTAAGTCCGTGCGCCAAAGGTCTT
>CAISYT010000094.1 GCA_903889785.1 uncultured Caulobacterales bacterium | reverse complement strand
CTCTTTGCGGCAGATCAAGGTTGTTTATCGTATTAACCCTGTCTCAAGCGACGCAGTTGCACGCTTGCAGCATGGAGTTGCGATCAGCCCCGCCGGTTAGAAACATGTTCCGGCTGGCTCTGGTGCTGTTGGCGGGTGCTTGCCTGACGGCCTGCGCCACGCCGGGAACGCGGTTTTCGGGCCGGGTCAGCGTGCTCGATCGCGGGTCTGCGCAGACGCCGCCCCCCTCTGCCTTTATTGACCCAGACACCGGAAAGCCGCTGCGCGGAACCATGAAGCCCTATCAAGTCAAGGGTTTATGGTACTATCCGCATGAACAGCCAGACTACGATGTGGTGGGTATTGCCTCGTGGTACGGCGAGGCGTTTCACAACCGCCAGACGTCGGACGGCGAGAGTTTCGACATGGACAATCTGTCTGCGGCCCACAAGACGCTGCCCCTGCCCAGTCTGGTTGAGGTGACTAACCTGGAGAACGGCCGGCAGATGACCCTTCGCGTTAACGATCGCGGGCCTTTTGTCGGCGATCGCATCATCGACCTGTCGCGCGCGGCCGCCGAACGGTTGGGATACCTTGATAAGGGTGTGACCAATGTGCGGGTTCGCTATATCGGCCCAGCACCAGCCCCCGGGGGGCCGCGCCAGCAGATCGCCATAGGCAAACCGGCACCGGTCATGGCGTCTTCGTTGTCCGAGCCAACGGCACAGCGGTTCGCCGTGCGCGGCACTGACCGGCTAGCCCAAACCGCCAGCTATCGCATTCAGGCCGGGGCCTTCTCCGACCTGAAAAATGCGCAGCATTGCGTTGAACAGCTGGCTTCAGTAGGGCCCGCCGTGATCGAGCCGGTCGATCGTGCCGGTGGGACGGTTTATCGGGTGATCGTGGGTCTGGCACCGGATGAGCCCATGGCCTGGGCGCTGCGCGATCGCGTTGCTGCCTTGGGTTTCCGAGACGCCAGCATCATCAGGCCTTAGGGAACACTCGACAAACGCGCCGTTCCGTTCGATGGAATTGCTATGACGCGCGGTAGATTCATCAGTTTCGAAGGCGGGGAGGGGGCCGGAAAATCCACCCAAGCCCGGCGGCTTGCCGAACGGCTCATTGCTCGGGACCACAAGGTCAACCTGACGCGTGAGCCCGGTGGTACCGCGGGTGCGGAAAGTTTGCGCGGCCTCCTCGTCGAGGGCGGGACCGAACGCTGGTCACCGCTAAGTGAGGCGCTGCTGATGTATGCAGCACGGCGCGATCATATCGAGCGGCTGATCCGCCCCGGACTGGCGCGGGGCGAATGGATCGTCTGCGACCGCTTTGCTGATTCCAGCCGTGCCTATCAGGGTGCTGGTGGCGGCGTTGACCCCGACTTCATCAGCGCCCTCGAAAAATGGGTGTTGGAAGATACCCGACCGGACCTGACCTTGATTTTCGACCTTCCGGCAGAGATTGGGCTGGAACGCGCCGGGCTGCGTGACGCGGCGGCCCAGGGTCGGTTCGAGGCTAAGGGACTGAAATTTCACCAGACACTGCGCACCGAATTCCTGGCCATCGCCAAGGCGCACCCCGAGCGCTGTGTGGTCATCGATGCCAGCCCCGGTCCTGATACCGTGGAAGACCAGATCTGGGCGGCGGTCAGCGCGCGGCTCGATCCGTGAGTGATCTAGCCCATCCACGCGACAGCTTCGCCTTGCTGGGGATGGAGGGGCCCGATCATGCTGTCGCCGATGCCCTGAACCGAGGCCGGCTGCACCACGCCTGGTTACTCACCGGCCCTGAAGGCGTTGGCAAGGCCAGTTTCGCCTATCGCATCGCGCGCCGCCTATTGGGCGCCGCAGCCGATCCGGCGCTGGGGCTACTCGGATCGCAGTTGGGCCACCCGGTCAGCCGCCAAATCTCTGCACGGGCACATCCAGACCTGATGGTCCTGGAGCGAGCGGTGGAAGACGGTAAGGCCCGCAAATCTATTCCGGTGGACGAGGCGAGGGCGCTGCCCGGGTTCTTCTCGCAATCCCCAGCCTCGGGCCCCTATCGAGTGGCGATCATCGACGCGGCCGATGACCTGAATACTAACGCCGCCAATGCTGTGCTCAAGACCTTGGAGGAACCCCCCGCACGCGGCGTGCTGCTGCTGGTCAGCCATGCGCCGGGCAGGCTTCTACCAACCCTGCGCTCGCGGTGCCGCACCCTGGCCTTCACAGGCCTTGAAGCGCGCGCGCTGGCCGACGACCTACAGGCGCGCCTGGGTCTAGACAGTGAGGATAGCCTACGCTTGGCGCATATGGCGCGGGGCGG
>CAISYT010000093.1 GCA_903889785.1 uncultured Caulobacterales bacterium | reverse complement strand
GGCCAAGAGCTTGGCTTTCAGGGCTAAGGGCGCTTCCTTAGCCCCAGTGAGAGCAGCCGTCATTTTGGCGCTTTCGGTTTCCAACATGGCAAGACGCTTTGCGGCGGCGGCGGCACGGGCGGCCCAATCGTCGCGGCCCTGCAACACGGCGTCGCGACGGCGGCTACGGGCCGAGCGTTCGCCGACCTCGCGGTCTAGCGCCGCACGGGCTTCGAAAGCGGCCTCCCGCGCGTCGGCGGACCGGGTGCGAGCCGCCTCCAGGCCGCCAGCCAGGTCTTCAGCGGGTGCCCGGGCGGCGAAAGCCGCCTGGGCGGTTTCAAGCAATCCCTGCGCCTCGCTGCGATCCGCCTCGAAGCGGGCCACAGTGTCGTCGAGGGATTGACGGCGGGCGTCACGGCGAGCGGCTTCGCGGGCCAAGGCCTCCAGGGCGGTGCGCGCGCGATACAGAGACTGCTCGGCCTGCGTGGGGCCCAGTCGGGCCTCGCGGACTGCGGCGTCAGCCTCGGCACGGGTCGAAACAGCCGCCTGGTGTGCTTCTGTGGCAAGACGAGCCTCAGGCTCGAGCGCCTCGATCTCACTCTCGATCTTGGCCAGGCGGGCGCGCTGTTCTAGCCGCACCGCAGCGGGGCGTGGAGCATCGGCGCGAGCGGTAAACCCATCCCAACGCCAGAGGTCGCCTTCGCGCGATACCAGACGGCAACCGGGTAGAAGGTCGGCCTGGAGGCGCGGCCCATCGGCGCGATCAACCAAGCCTGTGAAGGCCAGGCGCGCGGCGAGCTGCGACGGGGCCCCAATCAGCGGCGCCAGAGGCTTGATACCCTTTGGCCAAGTCGGCCCAGCGGCCTCGCGGCCCGCCCAATAGGCAGCAGCCTTGGGGTCCAGCGCAGCATCCAGATCATCCCCCAGGGCGGCCGCGAGGGCAGCTTCCAGTCCTGGCTTGGGAGTCACCGCGTCTAGGGCCTTGGCATAGCCGCTACCGGTGCGCGAGGCGCTAAGCTGAGCCAGGCCACGCGCCTCGGTCTTTAGTCGACCCAATTGATCCTCGGCCGCGCGGGCAGACTCCCGGGCGGCACCCTCGGCCGCGGCAGCCTGCTCACGCCGAGTCTCGGCGGCGTCGAGGGCAAGGCGGGCGGCGTCGAGAGCGGACTGAGCCTTATCGAAATCAGATTGGGCGGCAACTTGGGTCGGATCGGCGATGGCCGCGATCTCCGCCCGTTCCTGCATGGCCATGTCGAGAGCGCGACTGGCGCGGCCCAGACGCATCCGGGCATCTTCGACGCGCTGCTCGACAGCATCGCGCGCCGCCTCGTCGGCGGCGATGCGCGCAGCGAGGGCCTCGACATTGTGTTGCACCTCGGCGCGGGCGGTCTCCGATGCCTGGGCAGCGGCGCGCAGGCGCGGCTCATGTTCCGGGGCGGCGGCGATCGCAGTCTCGACCTCCGCCAGTTCGGCAGCCAGACGCTCGACCGCGATACCGGCATCCTCGGCCATCTGAGATTCGCGGGCCTGATCTGCCGCTGCACGCGCCAGGTCGGAGGTCAGACGCGCGGCTTCGTCCTGGACCGCCTTGGCCTGATGCTCCAGCCGGTCACGCTCGATCGCCAGCTGATTCAGCACAGCGGCGGCGACCATCTCCTCTTCGCGCAGCGGCTTGATTGCGGCTTCGGCCTCGAGCGCAGCCGTACTGGCGGCGGCGGCGACGCGGGTGGCGTCCTCGACGGTCGCAATCGCTTCGCGCGCCTCCTGGTCAGCGCTCGCAAGCGAATCGCGCGAGGCGGTCCAACGGGCGAAAAGTACAGCCGACTGCAGGCTACGAATCTGGGCCGCAAGACGCTTATATTTCTCGGCCTGACGCGCCTCGCGGCGCAGGCGGGCCAAGGTCTGCTCCAGCTCCTTGGCCACGTCGTCAAGGCGAGCGAGGTTGGCCTCTGCGGCCCTCAGACGCAGCTCTGCCTCATGGCGGCGGCTGTGCAGACCACTGACCCCGCCCGCTTCTTCCAGAATACGACGGCGGTTCTGTGGCTTGGCGGCGATCAGTTCGGAAATCTGCCCCTGGCGTACCAGGGCCGGACTGTTAGCCCCGGTCGAGGCGTCCGCGAACAGCAGCTGCACATCTCGCGCGCGCACCTCGCGGCCATTGATACGGTAGACCGAGCCAGCCCCGCGGTCGATGCGGCGCACCACCTCCAACACCGGGTCAGAAAATCCCGGGGCTAGGCCAGCGCTGTTGTCGATGGTCAGACCGACCTCGGCATAGTTGCGCGAGGGACGATTTCCCGTGCCGGAAAAGATCACATCGTCCATGCCGTCGGCGCGCATGGCCTTGGCGCTATTGGCACCCATGACCCAGCGAAGGGCTTCAAGAAAATTGGACTTGCCGCAGCCGTTTGGTCCGACAACGCCGGTCAGGCCCGGCTCGATCTTGAACTCGGTCCCTTCGACGAAGGACTTAAAACCCGAAAGGCGGAGTTTCTGGAATTGCACGGTGTGCGGCGGCCTTGCCTGTGGCTACTTCTTGGCCTGGGCCGCAGCGATAGCGGCATCCAGTGCGG
>CAISYT010000092.1 GCA_903889785.1 uncultured Caulobacterales bacterium | reverse complement strand
TCGGCACCCAGGCCCAGAACAGCGGCGATATCAAAGGCACTTGTGATCTTGCCTGCCGCCCCGATCTTGACCTTGTCGCGCAAGCCTGCACCCACCAGGGTGTTGTGCACCACAAGCAGGCCTTCGCGCATGGGCACGCCTAGGTGGTCGGAAAACTCCACCGGTGCCGCACCTGTGCCGCCTTCGGAGCCATCGACGACGATGAAGTCAGGATAGATGCCACTCTCCAGCATAGCCTTGACCATGCCCATGAATTCCCACGGATGGCCGATGCAGAGCTTGAAACCAACCGGCTTACCGCCGGACAGGGTGCGTAGCTGCTGGATGAACGCCATCATCTCAAGCGGCGTTGAAAAGGCGCTGTGCTTGGCCGGGGACATACAGTCTACCCCCACCGGCACCCCACGCGTGGCGGCAATCTCAGGCGTGACCTTGGTGCCCGGTAATATGCCGCCGTGGCCCGGCTTGGCACCCTGGCTTAGCTTGATCTCGATCATCTTGACCTGATCTGCACCGGCCTGGGCCGCAAACGCCTCAGGGTCAAAATGGCCGTCCTCGGTGCGACAGCCGAAATAGCCGCTGCCGATTTCCCAGATCAGGTCGCCGCCAAACTCGCGATGGTAGGGGCTGATGCTGCCCTCACCCGTATCCTGGGCAAAACCACCCATCTGAGCGCCCTTATTCAGCGCCCGCACGGCATTGGCGCTCAACGAGCCGAAACTCATGGCCGAGACATTGAACACAGAGGCTGAATAGGGCTTGGCGCACTGCGCATTGCCGATGGTCACGCGATAGGTCTTCGGATCGCCCGGCTTCACCGGCTGATTGGAGTGCCCGATGAACTCGTAGCCCTGGCGATAAACGTCCAGCAGGGTACCAAACGGCTGCTCGCTGCCCTCGTTCTTCGCGCGCGCATAGACCAGCGAGCGCTGACTGCGAGAGAAAGGAACAGCGTCCTGGTCACTCTCGATCAGATACTGGCGGATTTCCGGCCGGATCAGTTCGGCGAGCCAGCGGATATGGCCCAGGATCGGATAGTTGCGCTGGATCGAATGGTGGGTCTGGATCAGATCGACCATGCCGACCAGACTGAGCAGACCCGCCGCGCCGGCCAGGGCCCAAAGTCCGGGCCAGCGCCCCGCCATACCGATCGCGACCACGGTCACGACCACGCAAACAATAAAGGTGGAGAAGCGGTCGAGCCGCCCTTGCCGAGCACGGGGCCTGCGCCGCCAGCCCCCATCGGTCGTCCGGTTGGGATAAGACCGATCCGCCATACCTATGCGACCGGTCCGTGCCGCTTTAGCGAGGATGCGCGTGCCGCCTTCACCTCGGTATCGATCTCCTCAAGACATCGCTGCGATCATAACATAGCCGGACCGACACGAGGGGTGTTTTTAGGCCGGGCTAAGCCGCCGCAGACTATGCCTGGGGCAGGTCCTCGGTCCCGTCATAGACCGCGTTCGCCCATCGCTTATGGACCCAGAACCACTCCGACGGCCGCTCGCGGATGCGCGCCTCGACGAAGGCGTTCACTGCCCGCACCCCGGCGGCGATGTCCTCGCTGCGGTTGCCAGTATGCGGAAGTTCGATTGGCTCATGCACCACGGCGCGGAACCGCGCGCCCTTGATCCGCTGCACCGACATCGGCTGAAGCACCGCGCCGAACCGCAAAGCCAGACGCGTCGGCGCAGGTGCCGTATGGGCCAGGTGTCCAAAGAACGGGGCCGCCACACCGCTATTGAACTTCTGGTCATTCATCAGCGCAACCGACTCTCCGCGGTTCATGGCCTTGAGGAGTTCGCGCGAGCCGTCGCCGCCCTTGGGTGCGAACAACCGCACGCCGTAACGGAAGCGGCTCTTCTTGATGCGATCGTCGACATAGGGATTGTTGGTCGCGCGATAGGTCATTTGACAGATCACACCGCTGTCAACGATGGCCGCCGGCATCACTTCCCAATTTGAGAAATGCCCGGACACAAATACGACCGGCCGGCCGCCTGCGGCGATCTGGTGCAACCGCTCACCATTTACGAGTTCGACGCGGCCCGTCGACGGCAGAACCCGCTCCATCACTGGAATTTCAAAGAACGTACGGCCCAGGTTCTCCCACTGGTCGGCCAACACCTGCTCGCGCCAGGCAGAGTCATTGTCCGGAAAGGCCAATTCGATATTGCGTCGCGCTAGCCGATGGGTTGCGCCGCTCAGCGGGCCAAGCGTTCTGATCAGCCAGCCGCCGAAAGCAGAGGCCGCATCCACCCCCAGCAGCCGCACCAGACCGGTGAACAGATCAAAGCCCACGGCCTCAAGCCGCCACGCCAGATCCTGCCCCAGAGGCGTTTTTATCTTCGTCATCTCTGCCCTTCTAGAGGGATCATCGGAAACACACAAAAGGACGCTAGGGTCGAAACCCAGACTGCAGGGCCCCAGAGCGATGCAGACACTGAATTCGCGTCGAAAGAGCGCTGATGCTGTGCCATTTCGCTTGGCGCGCGACTTGTGGCTCAGGCTGCAAGCCGTTCCGTTTTGGAACGACGCCCCACCATTGCAAGGATAGGGAGCTCTGTCCCATGGGTAACGATGTCGACGTCTATCTCGGCAAGCGGCTTCGCCGCCGCCTACTAGGCCTGACCCAGCAACAACTGGCCGGGCCTGTTGGCGTGCGTTTTCAGCAGATCCAGAAGTACGAATGCGGTGCTAACCGCATTTCCGCCGCCCGACTTTGGGCGCTGTCTGAGGCGCTGGATGTTCCGGTCGGCTATTTCTACGATGGCCTGACAGAGGCTGCCCGCCGAACCGCGCCGGCCGATCATGGCGCCGACGGTGGCGAGATGTTCGCGCGTAAGGAAACGATGGATCTGATCCGCGCCTACTACCAGCTCAGCGAACGCCGCCGCCGACTGTTGGATTTAGCCAAGTCGCTTCATAGCGGCACCGATCAGTCAGACGTGGCTTAAGACGCCTTTCTCTTGAGGCCGCGCCACAACCAAGGGTAAGGCTGGACGCATGACCGGCCTGCTCCCCGAACGCCTCGCCGAACTTGACGGCTTCTTGCTTCAGCTTAACGCCGCTGCCGGCGAGGCTATCCTACCGCTGTTCCGCGCTGACCACGGGCTGGACGATAAGGGCGGGCCTGGCGCTTTTGACCCTGTCACCGAAGCTGATCGCGGTGCGGAGGCAGCGATCCGCCAAATGATCACGGCACGCTATCCAGAGCACGGCGTGATCGGCGAGGAATACGGCCGCGACCGTGACGACGCTGAGTTCGTCTGGGTGCTCGATCCGGTCGACGGCACGCGCGCCTTCATTGCCGGCCTGCCGCTTTGGACCACCTTGATCGGCCTGCGTTGGCAGGGCCGTGCTGTGCTGGGCTCCATCGGCCAAGCCTTTTTGGGCGAAACCTATATCGGCTCCGCCTCGGGCTCGCGGCTGGTGGGCCGCGACGGGACCGCGACACCCCTGAACGTCCGTGCCTGCGCCGACGTCTCGCGCGCCGTCATCGCCACCACCGATCCAGAATCCTGCTTCAACCTCGCCGAACGCGCCGCCTGGACCCAACTGCGCGCCGCCACGCGCTTAGCCCGCCTGGGGTGTGATGCCTATGCCTATGCTATGGTGGCGGCCGGCACGCTGGATCTGGTCGTCGAGGCCGGCCTGAAGTGCTGGGACATCGACGCCGCGATCCCGGTGATCGAGGGCGCTGGCGGGGCGGTGACGGACTGGCGCGGGAATGCTGTCGGCACCCTGGGGGGTCAGGTCGTGATCGGGGGGGATCGTGGGATGATCGATGCCGCCGTCGAAATCCTGCGACCGGCCGCGACTTAAGCCGCGACGAACGCCGCCAGCTGATCAAACGCTTCGAGGAACACGGCCCGCCTGGGGTCGGTCTCCTGCAAAATCTCATGATTGGCACCGGGCACCTGGACCAGTGTTCCCTTTGACAGCCTTTCCGCGGCAAGCGCCTGCGCGGCGTTGTCGACAATGCTGTCGGCCTGGGCACTCAATACGGTCACGGGAATTCGAATCGCGCTGAGATCCGCGTCCCGCGCCAGCCAGCGCATCGCCGCTACGGCCGAAGCCAGCCAGCTCCAGGTCGGCCCGCCAAGTTTCAGCTCCGGATTGGCCAACAGCTGGGCGTGCATGCGCGCATAGCGCACCCGGTCATGTGTCAGCAGGTTAATGTCAAACGCCGGCCAGGGCGTGCCCTTCTGCCCCAGCACATAGTCGCCACCGCGTCCGAGGCTGTCGAAGAGGCGGCTGAGCGGGCCGGCCACGGCACGATTTACGGCCGATAGGTTCAGCCCCAGCATCGGTGCCAGCAGCACCGCCGCCGCAAACCGGGTCTCGCCCTTGGCCAGGGTCATCAGATTGAGGCACCCCCCCATCGAATGGCCCACCATGAACCAGGGTTTTGGCAAGCGAGACAGGTAAACCGCCAGCAGGCGCTGATAATCGTCGAGGAACGCATCGAAACCGACAGCATGGCCGCGCAATCTGTCGCTTAGCAGCCGATCACTAAGGCCCTGGCCGCGCCAGTCATGCAGCAACACAGCAAATCCACGGTCGGCCAGCGCTTGCGCCGTCTCGAAATACTTTTCCAGGTATTCCGTGCGGCCTACGCTCAGCACAACTGACCCGCGCGGCCTGCCCCTTGGCTCAAGCAGGGCAGTTCGCAACCGTGTGCCATCTGCGCCCATAAGCCAGGCGGCCTGAAGTCCCGCCGGAACGGGCGCGCCTTCGACCGCGATCAGGGGCGGCATATCCGCCATCAACGGCTCAGCTGATTTTAGAGAACAGCGCGCCCATTTTCGGCTGCAGACCCATGGCCAGCATCATGTCCGAGAGCTTGATCCGCCCGCTCATTACCCCCGACGTGGCATCCAGTCGTCCAGCGGCAACATCGAGAAGATCGGCCAAGGTCAGGGTCAATGTGAGATCCGACGGGGCATCTTCATTGGTTACGCTCCCGCCGTCGATGTGGATAAAACCGTCGCCCTTGAGGTCGAACTTCAGGCTTTTCCCCAAGCCGGAATCGGCACCAACGGCCATGCGGATCTTGGCGGTGACGTCATCCAATGTGGCCATAGCAGGGTCCTTCTCGGGTTCGTTGCACTTTGAGCCAAGCGTTTGGTTTGTTGAAGCGCAAAGTCATTCAATCGCTTTCCAAACCGAGGGGTGCCGACGCGACGGTTGCGAATACGGCCCCAGCCTCACGGCCTTGAAACGCCAGCGAATACCCCCATCTCTTTCCCGAAGGCGCTGGATTTCCGGGCCTTTCGGATGACCGGCGGTGCCAAATTGGGCTGCCCTCCGTCCGCCGCCACAACCTTGCTTATTCAAGAAGGATGCTCCCATGAGAACCGTCGATTTTTCCCCGCTCTATCGCTCCGCGGTCGGCTTTGACCGCCTTGCCTCCCTGCTCGACGCCGCTGCCATCGAAAACGCGGCTGGCTATCCGCCCTACAACATCGAACGCACAGATGATCAGACCTATCGCATCGACATCGCCGTCGCCGGCTTCAAGCCAGACGAACTCACCATCGATGTGCGGGAAACCCTGCTGACCGTGCAGGGCCGCAAGACCGCCAATGACGACGCCCGACGCTACCTGCATCGCGGCCTGGCCGAGCGGAATTTCGAACGCAAGTTCCAGTTGGCCGACCATGTGGTGGTGAAAGACGCGCGCATCGCTGACGGCCTGCTTTCGATCAATCTGGTGCGAGAAGTGCCCGAGGCCCTCAAGCCACGACAGATTCCAATCCAGCAATCCACGCTCACCATCGAAAGCGAAAAGGCCGCTTAAGGACCGAAATCGATTCGGGTTTGAGCCAGGCGGCGCAGTCCTGCGCTGCCTTTTTCAGGCCGATCTAGCGGCGGGTTGGGCGGGCCTCAGATGGGCGGAAGCGGCGTCGCGCGCGCGGCGTCGAGGTAGCGGGCTGAAACAGGCTTCAGGTCCGCGTCCAGCGCGATCAACAGCGGATTGCCGGTCGGGATCTCCACCTCGACGATTTCGTCGTCCGGCATCGCGAACAGCAACTTCACAATCGCGCGCAAGGAATTGCCGTGCGCGGCCACCAGCACAGTCTCGTTGGCCTGCAAATGCGGAGCGATGGATGTCGCCCAATAGGGCTCGACCCGGTCCAGCGTCGACTTCAGGCTCTCAGTGTCGGGAATATCCTGGCCAGCGTAGCGCGGATCGACTGTGAAGTCGTAATCACCGCCGGGGGCCAGTGGCGGAGGCGGCACGTCATAGGACCGGCGCCAGATCTTGACTTGGTCCTCGCCGTGCAGGGCAGCGGTCTCGGCCTTGTTCAGACCCGTCAGTCCGCCGTAGTGGCGCTCATTCAGCCGCCAGTCGCGATTCAGCGGCAAGTCGCCCTGTCCGGCCGCCTGCAGCGCGATATGGGCCGTGCGGTTGGCGCGGGTCAAAACAGACGAAAAAGCCACGTCGAATCGCACCCCGGCGGCAGCCATCTGCTCACCGGCGCTTCTGGCCTGGGCTTCGCCCTCGGCGGTCAGGTCAACATCCACCCATCCCGTGAAGCGGTTCTCCAGGTTCCATTGGCTTTGGCCGTGGCGAAGCAGAACAAGGACGGACATGGGGCGCACTTCCGGGGCTATTGGCAGGGTCTGGCGGGCTAGAAACCTTTATCCGAGCACGCGTCAAGTTTTCACCCGGCAGAGGCACTGCTATGAGGGGGTATGCTCGACCGTCTGACCCTTCCGCTCATCGTCGCCGCCGCCGCCGCAGTGACCCTGCTGGCGATGCAATGGCCCCAGGGCTACGGCGCTCGCTCAATCGCGCCGTTTGGCCATATCCCGGTACAGCAGACCCCAGAAATGAAGGCCACGATGAAATTGGAATACGATCAAGCCATGCGTCGGCAGGCCGAGGCCGCAAAGGCCATTGCCGGAACGTCTGGCCCCGCCGCGGCGGCTCAATGAGCGATTTCGATGCTGTAGCGGTCGGGCGGCGGGTTCTGACCGAGGAGGCGCAGGCGCTTCGCGGCCTGAGCGATTCGCTGGGCGAACCCTTCCGGGCGGCGGTGACGCTGATAGGCGAGGCCTCTGGCCGCATCGTCCTGACCGGCGTCGGCAAATCAGGCCATGTCGGGCGCAAGATCGCCGCGACCCTGGCCTCCACCGGCACGCCCGCCCTGTTCGTGCACGCGGGCGAGGCCAGCCATGGCGATCTCGGCATGCTGGGCGCAGGTGATGTGGTGCTGGCCCTCTCCAAGACCGGTGAGACCCGCGAACTGGCCGACCTGATCGCCTATGCCAAGCGCTTTGGTATCCCCCTGATCGCCATGACAGCCGCCGCCACAAGCGCGCTAGGCCGCGCCGCTGATGTACTGCTGTTGCTGCCGGACGTGCCTGAGGCCGCCGACGTGCTCAACGCGCCGACCACGTCCACTACCTTACAGATGGCCCTGGGCGACGCCCTGGCTGTGGCTCTGATCGAGCGCCGCGGGTTCACACCGCAGGAGTTCGGCCTGCTGCATCCCGGCGGCAAGCTGGGTGCGATGCTGCGCACAGTGGGCGACCTTATGCATGGCCTCGCAGAGCTGCCACTCGTCGTACCGGAAACGCCCATGGCCGACGCCATCCTGGCCATGACCCAGAAGCGCTTTGGCATTGTTGGTGTATGCGACGCCGCCGGCACCCTTGTCGGGGTTATTACCGATGGCGATCTGCGCCGGCATATCGACGGCTTACTTGCCAATACCGCAGGCGCGGTGATGACCCTAGGGCCCAAGGTCGTGCCACCCGACATGCTCGCCGCCGAGGCTCTGCGCTCGATGACCGAGCGAGCGCCACCGACCACGGTGCTGTTCGTGGTCGATAAACAAAAGCCCGTTGGGATCGTGCATATCCATGACCTGCTTCGTGCAGGCGTGATCTAACACCCTCTGCTGTTAGCCCGCGCCCGATGGCGCGCGCCCCTTTTGAGACGAGTGAAACAAAGATGTTTGGCAAACCCCGCAGCGACTTGGTTCCCAATACCGCAGCCTACGAGAACGAGGCCCTGGTCAAGGCGACCGGCTTTCGCGAGTACGACGCCCGTTGGCTGGTCGGCCCAGATATCAACCTGCTCGGCATCCAGGCGCTCGGCCTTGGCCTGGGGACCTATATCCACGAGCTGGGCCAGAGCCGCATCGTGGTCGGCCACGACTTTCGTTCCTATTCCTTATCGATCAAACAGGCCCTGACCCTTGGCCTGCTGGCCGCCGGCTGCGAGGTGGTCGACATTGGCCTGGCGCTCTCGCCAGTCGCCTATTTCGCCCAGTTCGACCTGGACTTACCGTGCGTGGCTATGGTCACGGCCAGCCACAATGAGAACGGCTGGACCGGCGTGAAAATGGGTGCCCAGCGGCCCCTGACCTTCGGGCCTGTCGAAATGGGCCGGCTGAAGGACATCGTGCTGGGCGGGCTATTTCAGGAACGGGCCGGCGGAAAGCTGACTCGCGTCGACGGCGTAGCCGAGCGCTACATCGCCGACGTCGCCTCACGCGTGCAACTCAGGCACCCGCTTAAGGTGGTCGCAGCCTGTGGAAACGGGACGGCAGGAGCCTTCGCCCCGGATGCCCTGCGCCGCATGGGTTGCGAGGTCATCGAGATGGACACCAACCTCGACTACACATTCCCGCGCTACAACCCCAACCCCGAAGACCATGAAATGCTGATGGACATGGCCAAGGCGGTGCGCGAGCACGGGGCGGACCTGTGTCTGGGCTTCGACGGCGATGGCGACCGCTGCGGCGTGGTGGACGACACCGGCGAGGAAATCTTCGCCGACAAGATCGGCCTGATGCTGGCCCGCGATCTCGCCCCGCTGCACAAGGGCGCAACCTTCATCGTCGACGTCAAATCGACCGGCCTCTACGCCACAGACCCCGTCCTGGCCGAGAACGGCTGCACCACGGTCTATTGGAAAACCGGCCACAGCTACATCAAGCGCAAGACGGCCGAGCTGGGTGCGCTGGCCGGGTTCGAGAAGAGCGGGCACTTCTTCCTCGGCGGCGAACTGGGCCGCGGCTACGACTGCGCCCTGACCGCCTCGGCGGCGATCCTGGCCATGCTCGACCGCAACCCAGACAAGAAGCTGAGCGACCTGCGCAAGGCCCTGCCCCCGGCCTTCACCTCGCTGACCATGAGCCCCCATGCCGGTGACGAGGTGAAGTACGCCGTCGTCGATAAGATCGTGCAGGAATACCAGGACCTGGCCGCCGCTGGCGGGAGCATCCTGGGCCGCAAGATCAAGGACGTGATCACCGTAAACGGCGTGCGCGTGCAGCTTGAGGACGGCTCCTGGGTTCTGGTGCGGGCCAGCTCCAACAAGCCGGAGATGGTGGTCGTGGTCGAGAGCATGCGGTCGGAAGACGACATGCGTGACCTGTTCCGCAAGGAAGTGAAGCCGCGCTTGGCCAAGCACCCAGAAGTTGGGGCCTATAATCAAGAGATCTGAAGGTAAAAGCGCGCAGCTTTCTGCCTTTAGCCCGTCATCCCTGGGCGTTTTTCGAGGATGACGACGGCCATCGTTGACCGACCAAACACAGCACCTTCCGATTGTGACGGTTTTGCGCGCCCCTTGGCGAAGGTGCCGGTCCATGCCAAAGCCGGATTGACTGGCTTCAAAGAGGAATCGTCATGCGCGTCGCCATGATCGGAGCGGGCTATGTGGGCCTCGTGTCGGGGGCCTGCTTCGCCGATTTTGGCCATGTGGTCTGCTGCGTCGACAAGGACCAGTCCAAGATCGATGCCCTGCGCGCCGGCAAGTCGCCGATCTTCGAGCCTGGGCTGGATGACCTGATCGCCCGCAACGCCCGGGAAGGGCGGCTCACTTTCGCCTGCGACGCGGCACAGGCTGTGGCGGAGGCGGACGCGGTGTTCATCGCCGTGGGCACGCCATCGCGCCGCGGCGACGGCCATGCCGACCTCTCCTACGTCTATGCGGCGGCCGAGGAGATCGCCACCCAGATGCGCGGCTTTACCGTGGTGGTGACAAAATCCACTGTGCCGGTTGGAACCGGCGATGAGATCGAGGCCATCATCCGCTGCGTGAGGCCCGACGCTGACTTCGCCGTGGTGTCGAACCCCGAGTTCCTGCGCGAGGGCGCAGCCATCAGCGACTTCAAGCGGCCGGATCGCGTCGTGGTCGGGGTGCGTGACGATGACGCCCGCGCCAAAAAGGTCATGACCGAACTCTATCGCCCGCTGAACCTCAATGAGACGCCGATCCTGTTCACAGGCCGCCGCACCAGCGAGCTGACCAAATATGCGGCCAACGCCTTCCTGGCCATGAAAATCACCTTCATCAACGAGGTGGCTGACCTGTGCGAAGCCATCGGTGCCGATGTGCAGCAGGTATCCAAGGGCATCGGCCTGGACAAACGCATTGGCTCCAAATTTCTGCATGCCGGCCCCGGCTACGGCGGCTCCTGTTTTCCCAAGGACACCCTGGCCCTGGTGCAGACCGCCGCAGATGCCGGCAGCCGGGTTCGGCTGATCGAGACCACGGTGGCGATCAACGACACGCGCAAGAAATCCATGGCCCAGCGGGTTTCCGCAGCGCTCGACGGTGATCTTTCTGGGAAACGGATCGGTATTCTGGGCCTGACCTTCAAGCCCAATACCGACGACATGCGCGATGCCCCAAGCCTCGACATCATCCCGG
>CAISYT010000091.1 GCA_903889785.1 uncultured Caulobacterales bacterium | reverse complement strand
GCCCAGGCCACAGCCCCCAGCGGTGAGGAAATCCAGGACATCACCGTTGCTTACGGGAAGCGACCATGAACTGGGGGACGTTTTTTCGCTGGAGCCGCTGGCTACATGGCTATCTGTCAGCCTTTGCCTTCCTGTCGCTGATGTTCTTTTCGGCGACCGGCCTGGTGCTTAACCATCAGGACTGGCTGGACGGACTTCAGCCCAAGGACGTCATGTCGGTCACAACGGTGGACCCTGCCGCTCTGGCGGCGGCGACTAGGCTCACTGATCCTGGGCCCGCCCTGGCCAAGGCCGTCGCGGCTAAGGCCTCCCTACTGGGGGCCTATAAGAGCGCTGAGATCGCCGACGGAGAGGCGCTTATTCGCCTGGAAGGAACGAAAGGAACCTCGGATATCGCGGTGGACCTGGCGACCGGCAAGGCGGAGATCATGCTGAGTCGCCGGCCGCTGCTGATGACCCTGGACGAGCTGCATAAGGGCCGCGATGCCGGTGCGGCCTGGAAGCTGGGCATCGATATTTCAGCCGTGTTGTTCCTAGTGCTGTCGGTGATTGGCTATCTGTTGTTTTTCAGCCTCAGACTGCGGCTCAAAACCAGCCTGCTGGTGACGGCGGCCAGCATATTGCTGATGGTCGGGGCATTCTATTTTCTGGCGACCTAGGCCACGTCGCAAGCGGTAGAAAGCCCGCGCGGGCCAAACCGTTGACCGAAGTTCGACAATAGAGAAACGGCCCGGGATCGCTCCCGGGCCGCCTTCATAGCTGCTCTGAAACCACAGCCTAGTCGGCCGGTGCCTCTTCCTTGGCGATCTCTTCCGGCAGGGCTTCCATCGCCTGTTCGCGTGATGCGGACAGGGCTTGGTCGCGCTTAGCGGCGATGCGTTGCGGGCCGCGCAGGTAGGAGCCGGTGCCGGCCGGGATGAGTCGGCCAACGATGACGTTTTCCTTCAGACCTTCCAGGGTGTCGGTTTTGCCGTGCACGGAGGCGTCGGTCAGCACGCGGGTGGTTTCCTGGAAGGACGCCGCCGAGATGAAGCTGCGGGTTTGCAGGCTCGCCTTGGTGATGCCCAGCAGCACCGGCTGGGTGACGGCTGGACGGCCGCCCCGCGCCAGCGACTTCTGCTGTTCGACCTGGAATTCCGGCTTGTCGAGGCTGTCGCCCTTGATCAGGCCGGTGTCGCCAGGCTCGAGGATTTCGACCTTCTGCAGCATTTGCCGCACGATCGTCTCGATGTGCTTATCGTTGATCGGCACGCCCTGGAGGCGATAGACCTCCTGGATCTCGTCGACCAGGAACTCGGCCAGGGCTTCGATGCCCAGGATGCGCAGGATGTCGTGCGGATCCGGGTTGCCGTCGATGAGGTACTCACCCTTGCGGATGATGTCCCCGTCGTGAACGGCGATGTGCTTGCCCTTGGGGATCAGAAACTCGATCGGCTCGCCCTGTTCGCCGTCAACGGCTTCCGGGGTGATGCGAATGCGGCGCTTGTTCTTGTAGTCCTTACCGAACTCGACCCGGCCATCCATCTCGGCGATCACGGCGCATTCCTTGGGCCGACGCGCTTCAAACAGCTCCGCCACCCGCGGCAGACCGCCGGTGATGTCGCGCGTCTTGGCGCTTTCGGTCGGGATACGGGCGATCACCTCGCCGGGCTTCACCTCGTCGCCGTCGCCGACGGAGAGAATGGCCCCAGCCGATAGCAGGTAGCGAGCCTCGCCGCCGTTCGCTAGGCGCTTGTAGGCGCCGTCAGCGTCGAGCACGCCCAGGGCCGGACGCAGGTCCGACGCACGGGCGGAGGTACGCCAGTCGGTAACGACGCGGTTGGCGATGCCGGTGGCCTCGTCGGTTTCTTCCCGCACGGAGAAGCCCTCGACCAGGTCTTCAGCGCGGACCTTACCGCCCACTTCGGTGATGATCGGGGTGGTATAGGGGTCCCAATCGGCGAGGCGCTGGCCGCGCTTGACCTTGTCGCCGTCCTTGATCTTCAGCTTGGCACCGTAGGGCGGCTTGTAGGTTTCGCGATCCTTGCCATCGATCTGGACGCTGACGACCAGGTTTCGACTCATGACCACAAGCAAGCCGTCAGAGCCGACGACGCTGTTGCCGCCGCTGACCTTGGCGGTCCCGTCGATGCTGCTCTCGAAGAAGGATTGCTCCGCCACCTGGGCGGTGCCGCCGATGTGGAAGGTGCGCATGGTCAGCTGGGTACCAGGTTCGCCGATCGACTGCGCGGCGATAACGCCAACCGCTTCGCCGATGTTCACGGGCGTGCCGCGGGCCAGGTCGCGGCCATAGCAGGCGCCGCAGACGCCGATATCGGCCTCGCAGGTCAGCACCGAGCGGACCTTTACCGACTGAACCTGGGCCTTTTCGATCACATCGGTCATGTTCTCGTCGAGGTAGGTATCGGCCGGGATAATCACCTCGTTGGTCGCCGGATCCATGATGTCCTCGGCCGAGAAGCGGCCCAGAACGCGCAGACCCAGGCTGACCAGGGTGTCGCCGCCTTCGATCACGGCCTTGAGGGTAATGCCGCGTGTGGTGCCGCAATCCTCCTGGGTAATGATGCAGTCCTGCGCCACATCGACCAGACGCCGGGTCAGGTAGCCAGAGTTGGCGGTCTTCAGAGCCGTGTCGGCCAGACCCTTACGGGCACCGTGGGTGGAGTTGAAGTACTCCTGAACGGTCAAGCCTTCTTTGAAGTTCGAGATAATCGGGGTCTCGATGATCTCGCCCGACGGCTTGGCCATTAGGCCGCGCATGCCGCCCAGTTGCTTCATCTGCGCCTGAGAACCACGGGCCCCCGAGTGGGCCATCATATAGATCGAGTTGATGTTCAGCTCGCGGCCGTCAGCCCCCATCTTCTTGGTGGAGATCTCGGCCATCATCTCGTCGGCGACGCG
>CAISYT010000090.1 GCA_903889785.1 uncultured Caulobacterales bacterium | reverse complement strand
TGGAGGCCTTGGCTCAGGATGGGATTCTGGCGGGCGTGCCCGTTTCGCGTTTAGCGCCCGGTTTTGACGATGTTCTGCTGATGGCGGCCACCGAAACCTCAACCGAGGCCGATATCGCAACCGTGGCGCAGGCCATTGCAGGAGCCCTGTCATGAGCGCCGTTGGTGTGGGCCGCCAGACCCAGCCGGAGATCGACCCCACCGCAGACCGGTTGGGCTTCCAAAGCCTGATGGGCGGCCACGGCCTGCAGCAAAACGAGCCGCTGATCTTCGAACTTGCCGGCGACGATCCAGCGCTCTGGGCCAAGACTGGCGTCGACCTGCCGGTCGATCCGGAAGCCGAAGATGTCTCCGACCTCACGGGGCTGGTGCGTACCGCGCCGCTAGGACTGCCCGGGCTAAGCGAGCCAGAGGCCGTGCGCCATTATGTGCGGCTAAGCCAAAAGAACCACGCCATCGACCTGGCGCTCTATCCGCTGGGCTCATGCACCATGAAGCACAATCCCCGGCTCAATGAGGCCATGGCCCGGCTGCCGGGCCTATCCGACATCCATCCGCTGCAGCCGCAATCAACCGTGCAGGGTAGCATTGCCCTGATGCATGAGGTGGGGCGCTGGCTCAGCGTTCTGACCGGCATGCCTGCCGTGGCCCTGCCGCCGCGCGCGGGTGCCCATGGCGAGCTGTGTGGCCTGCTGGCCATCCGCGCCGCGCACGAGGCCCGAGGCAATGCACGCAAGGTGGTACTGGTGCCGACGTCCGCCCACGGCACCAATCCCGCGACGGCCGCCCTGGCCGGGTATGGCGTGGTCGAGGTCGCACAGACCTTGGATGGCCGCGTCGATATCAAAGACCTGGCCTCCAAGCTCGACCCCGAGGTGGCGGCGGTGATGGTGACGAACCCCAACACCTGCGGCCTGTTCGAACGTGATGCGATCGAGATCGCCCGCCTGACCCATACGGCAGGGGCCTATTTTTATGGCGACGGGGCCAATTTCAACGCCATCGTCGGCCGCATCCGCCCCGGCGACCTGGGCGTCGACGCCATGCACATCAACCTGCACAAGACCTTCTCCACACCGCACGGCGGCGGCGGCCCAGGTGCAGGCCCCGTCGCGCTCAGCGCCGCCCTTGCACCCTATGCGCCCAAGCCCTGGATCGTGGCGGACGGCGATGGGCTGCGACTCGAAGAGTCCGACGCGGGCGACAGCCTGGGCCGTATGGCCGCCTTCCATGGACAGATGGGAATGTTTACGCGCGCCTATGCCTATATGCTCAGCCATGGTGCCGACGGCCTGGCGCAGGTGGCCCAGGATGCGGTGCTCAACGCAAATTACGTCAAGGCTCGGCTCAAGGGTGTGCTGTCCGCGCCGTTCGACGGGCCTTGCATGCACGAGGCGCTGTTCGACGATTCCTGGCTTGAGGGCACTGGCGTCTCGACGCTGGATTTCGCCAAGGCCCTGATCGACGAAGGCTTCCATCCCATGACCATGTACTTCCCGCTGGTGGTGCATGGGGCCATGCTGATCGAGCCAACCGAGACCGAAAGCCGTGCCGAGCTGGACCGTTTTTGCGACGCTGTTCTGGCCCTCGCGCAAGCGGCAAAAGCCGGTGACCGAGCCCGATTCACCCAAGCGCCGCACCTCGCACCGCTGCGGCGCTTGGACGAAACACAAGCGGCACGAAAGCCACAGCTGCGCTGGATGACTGTGGCGCGATAGCCACGAGCGTCTTAATAGCGCAAGGAAGTCTTTACCCTGTCGGAACAGGGGCCTTTACGGGCCGCTGGGTCGGACACATATCAGCCTGACGCAGCCTTGCTTCGACCCTGCTTGAGAGTCAGGCTCTGCACCTTTCGTAACTCCAACAAGAATATGCTGCCCGCCTTCGTCATGCCCATTCAGCCTCGTTCAGAAGCCGACGAATTTGCTCTGGAGCTGCTCAGCAAGCTCCTGAGCGGGCTGCTGCTCGTCGTCGGTGGGCTGGTGGTGGTGATCGGCATCGCCATCGCACCGCTTCCGGGGCCTGGCGGGATCCCGGTGATTGTGGTCGGGCTGATGATCATGCTGCGAAACTCGTTCGCGGCGCGCCGTCAGTTTGTGCGCTTCCAGCGCGCACACCCCAAGTTGATCTTCCCGATCCGCCGGCTATTGCGGCGTGAGCCCGAGGTTTTGCAGGTGGCCTGGCAACAGACCCTGCGCATGGAGCGGTTGGTCCTGCCGGCGAGATGGCGGGTCATGGTGCGAATGCACAAGTCGCTGAAACGGCGGGCGGCGCGCAAGGCGGCGGCCAAGGCCGCAGCCTAACACATTCTATTGCAGCTTTGTCGCCAGCTCACCAATCGCCTTGTCGGTCTGGGCGTCGGACTTCGACCCGGCCAACCGCGCGGCCAGGATCGTTTCAGCGGCGCGGGCGGCCATATCGACGGCGGCGGCCTTCACCTGACTGGCCGCTTCTTGCTGCGCCGCCTCGATCTTGCGCTCGGCAAGGGCACCGCGGCGAGCGACACTTTCTTCCAGCTTCACTTTCGCCTCCGCGGATAGGCGCGCGGCCTCCTCGCCCGCGGCGGCGATCATAGCCTTGGCCTGGACCTCGGCCTCGTCGCGTTGCAGGCGAATACCCGCCAGCATGGCCTCCGCCTCGGCGCGGATCTGCGCGGCCTCGTCAAGATCAGCCTGTATCTTGGCTGATTTGGCGTCGAGCCCGCCCATGGCCGTCTTGAAACCCCCAGCCAAAAAGACCACGCCAAGGAACAGGATCATGCCAACCGCCACCCAAAGCTCGGGATTGGCGGCGCTCCAGAAGGCAATCTCGAAGAAGGCTGGCATGTCTTTGTATCCTAGGCCTTGGCCACGGCGGCGGCGATCGCCTCGCGCGAGGTCTTCGCACCGGTCAGTTTCTCAACCATCGCCTGGGCGGCGTCGGTCGCCACGTCAGAGAGATGACCCATGGCCGCGTCGCGGGCGCTACGAATACGAGCCTCCGCCTGAGCCTGCTTTTGAGCCAGGTCGGACTCCAGCACCGCCTCACGCTCGGCGGCCTCAGCATTGACTTTGGCCTTAGAGTCGGACGCAAGTTTCTGTGCCGAGGCGCGCGCATCGGCCAGGGCGCGCTTGGCGGCCTCGGCTTGGGCGGCGGATTCGGTCTGCACGGCGCGAGCGCTTGTAATGGCCTCGCTAATCACCCGGGCACGCTCGTCGAACACACGGCGGATGCGCGGTGCGAACACCTTCGATATCAACACATAGAGGGCCACGAACAAGATCAGCAGATAGCCGATCTGGCCCGCCCAGTGCTGAAACTGGAACTGCGGCAGGCCGCCGGACTCTTCCGGCGCCTGGGTCGTGGCAGTGGTCTGGTCAGCCATGCTGGGGCTCCTTGGAGCCTGGCTCAGCCGTACTTCAGCAGGATGCCCAGCACGAACGACAGAATGCCCAGGGCTTCGGCCAGGGCCGCGCCGACGAACAGGTTGCCGATCTGGCTGGCTGCGGCCGACGGGTTACGCAAAGCGCCCGTCAGGAAGCTGCCGAAGATGTTGCCCACGCCGATGCCGGCGCCGATCATGCCGAGGGTCGCGAGACCCGCACCGATTTGCTTAGCCGCTTCTTGATCCATGATGTCTCTCGCTTGTTGGAGGTGTCAGTTGAAGGGAGTCAGTGACCGTGGCCGAGGTTGACCACGTCGTTGAGGTAGATGCAGGTCAGCACGGCGAACACAAAGGCCTGCAAAAAGGCGACAAGGCATTCCAGGGCGGTGAGGGCCACCACCATGCTAAGCGACAGAGCCGCACCGGGCACGCCCAGCAGGCTAACCCCGCCTGCAGCCGCCATGGCACCCAGTGTCACCACGAAGCCGGCGAAGACCTTCAGGGCCACGTGGCCACCCAGCATGTTGCCGAACAGACGCAGAGCCAAGGTCACAGGGCGCAGCAGGAAGGATACGAATTCGATCAGCACGATCACCGGCAAAAGCACGATCGGCACACCAGACGGCACGAAGAGCTTGAAGAAGCCCAAGCCGTGCTTGGCGAAGCCAATGATCAGCACCAGGCCAATGGTGATCAAGCCAAAGGTGGCGGTGATGGCAAGCTGGGAGGTGACCGTGAAGGTCAGCATCAGGCCCAG
>CAISYT010000089.1 GCA_903889785.1 uncultured Caulobacterales bacterium | reverse complement strand
CCTGATCGGTCTTGAAAGCTGGACGCGACGAACACCGGCCTGTCGCCCTGGCGATAGATCGCGCCCGCCAGATAGACCTGCTTGTCGAAGCCAGCCGCGCGCCGACCGAACGCCGTCGGGGTGCAGGTATTGACCACCGCATAAACCGGCAGGTCCTTCACCACGCCAAAGCCCGTGACCTTCGCGTCGATGGCCCCGATCAGGGTCAGCCACGCGCCGGAATAGAGCCATGCCGTCTGGCTGGCCACAGCGCGGGTGAACGCCGGGCCACTGTTGACCAGCCTGCCCCGGATCAGTTCCTGGCCAGCAGGCCGCGCCGGCGGTGGGGTGTCAAAAGCGAACCACTGGCGCCCGCTCATGCAGGCCGCCGCGGCCCATTGCGGTGTCAGGGCCGCGACCAGCAGCAGCGGAAGCAAAATCCGCATCATGTCGAGGGTAACAGGGCGGCGGCAATCAAATCTCGCACCTCGTGCAGGTCGATCGAGATGCGCACGCACAGGCCCTGCATCTCGTCGGTCGCCTCCAGCATATCCGGCACCATGATGGTCATCATCCCGGCTGACGAGGCGGCACGGATGCCGTTATGGCTATCTTCCAGTGCCAAGCAGTCGGCCGGGGCGACACCCAGCCGCTCGGCCGCCAGCAGGAAGGGATCGGGGTTGGGCTTGGGCCGCGCCGCATCGCCGCGTGCCACGACCGTATCAAACCGGTCCAGCAGACCATGATGGCCGATGTGGCGTTCCATCGTCTCGCGGTTGGATGAGGTGCAGATCGCGCGCTTGAGCCCCAGACTATCAAGCGTTTCGAGAATTTCCAGTACCCCAGCCTTGAGCCGGACCTCGGCGTCGGTCAGCACATGAAAGCGACGGGTCGCGTCCTCGCGGAACACTTCGGTATCGAAATCCTGGCCGTAGTGCCCCCGTAGAATTCCGACACTGCTGAACCAGGGCAGGCCCACCATGCTATGGATCACCTCAAGCGGCAGGTGGAACCCCTGGGCCTGGGCGGTCTCCAGCATGGCGTCGCGATAGACCGACTCTGAATCGATCAGCAGGCCGTCCATATCGAAGACCACGGCGCGCGGCGGACGAGGCAGGCTCACGCGGGCACGAACTCATCAGCGCAATAGCCTTGGAAATACAGCAGGGCCGTCAGGTCTGCATGGTCCACCCGAGCTTGGGCCTGGGCCGCCACCATCGGCTTGGCGCGATAGGCCACGCCCAGGCCACAGGCCTTGATCATGTCGAGATCGTTGGCACCGTCGCCGACCGTCAGGGCCTGTTCGGGCGAGATGCCCAGTGTGAGGGCCTCCTCGTTCAGCGCCGCCAACTTGGCCTCGCGGCCCAGGATCGGCATGCCGACCTCGCCGGTCAGGGCACCGCCCGAAATGACAAAGCTATTGGCACGATTGGCATGGAAGCCGGCCAGGTCCGCCACCCGGCGGGTGAAAAACGTAAAGCCGCCACTGACCAGAACACAGCGCACGCCTTGGGCCACCATGGTCCTTACCAAGGTCGCCGCGCCAGGATTGAGCCGCACGCGCTCATCGTAGCAGCGCTGCAAGGCGCTGTCGGCCAGGCCCTTGAGCATGCGCACGCGCTCGCGCAGGGCCCCCTCGAACGCCAGTTCCCCGCGCATGGCCCGCTCGGTGATGGCGGCGATCTCCGCCTTCAGCCCGGCGAAATCGGCCAATTCGTCGAGGCATTCGACATTGATGATCGTGCTGTCCATATCGGCCAGGAACAGGCGCTTGCGGCGGCCCTGCACCGGCTGGGCACAGACATCGACCGGCAGGTCCGCGACGGCCGCCAGGGTATCAGCCCGCAGGGCGGCCAGTTCGGCGCTCTCGATCTTAAGGTCGAGCGCGTGCGGTCCAAGCGAGACGCAGCTCTTGACGGCGAGCCCGGCTGCGGCCAGGGCGGTGTCTGCGGCGCGCAGGGCGTCCGCGTTCGGGCTGACGAGGGTAAGGGCGAATTCCATGACGCCCCGCATCTGGCTGATCGGTGGGCCGACCGCAAGCGCCAAGTCGGCCCTGGCCTTGCGTCTGGCTCAGGCGATCGGCGGCGAGATCGTCGGTGCCGACTCCATGCAGATCTATGCCGGCTTGGCGGTCCTGACCGCCGCACCGACCCTGGACGAGCGGGCGCAGGTTACGCACCACCTGGTCGGAATCGCCGACCCGATCGAGGCTTGGTCGGTTGGCCGCTGGGCGCAGGCGGCTCAAGAGGCCTTGGCCGAAATCGCGCGGCGTGGACGCCACGCCATCGTGGTCGGCGGTACGGGCCTCTATTTCAACGCCCTGACGAAGGGTCTGGCCCCCTCGCCCGCCGTGCCGCCTGCGGTACGAGACGCTTCCGCGGCCCAGCTTGCCGCCCAGGGTGAAGCGCCATTCCGTGACGAGCTGCTCGGCCTCGACCCCGCCGCCGAACAGCGGATCGAGATCGGCGACCGCCAGCGCCTGATCCGCGCCCATTCCGTCGCCGTCGCCACCGGCCGTTCCCTGACCCGCTGGCAGGATGAAACCATGCCCCTGCTGGCAACCGGGTCCTATGCCGCCGTCACCCTGCTTCCGCCGCGCGAGACGCTTTATCCGCGATGCGATGCGCGCCTGCTGGCCATGATCGACGCCGGGGCCTTGGCCGAGGTGGCGAGCTTAGCCGCCCGAAACCTTGATCCCGCCCTGCCGGCGCTGAAGGCTGTTGGCTTTCGCGAACTGGCCGCGCACCTGGACGGCAACATGGCGCGAGACGCCGCCATCGCGCAGGCCCAGATGCAAACCCGCCGCTATGCCAAGCGGCAATCGACCTGGTTCCGCAACCAGGCCCCGGACTGGCCCGTGATCGCCGATGCGACCCATGACGCCCAATGGGGGTCATTTCTTGCGCTGAACCCCAACTTGACGCCGAGAGCTTAGCATGGTATTGGCTCATGTCTTGATTTTAGGAGCAATTCTTTGCGTCACCAACCCGTAGTATCGCGGAGCGGCCTGTAACGGTGTGATCGTCTAATCACGCTGCGTACGGTCGCTCGACACCAGGCCCCTAGAGGGCCTTTTTTATTGCCGTTTTTCCGCCTATTTTCCCTCCCTCCCCGATCCCGGAACGCCGCCATGCCGTCCAAGACCCTGAACGCCGCCGCCGCGCAGGCCGCCACCGCTGCCCCGCGCCGCATGACCGGTGCGGAAATCGTCATCCAAGCCCTGGTCGATCAGGGGGTCGAGGTGATCTTCGGCTATCCCGGCGGCGCGGTCCTGCCGATCTATGATGCCCTTTATAAGGACAGTGACGACAACCACGGCGAACGCGTGCGCCATATCCTGGTCCGCCACGAACAGGGCGCGGCCCATGCGGCGGAAGGCTATGCCCGCTCCAGCGGCAAGTGCGGCGTGGCCCTGGTCACCTCCGGCCCCGGTGCCACCAACGCCATCACCGGCATCGTCGACGCCCTGATGGACTCCATCCCGATGGTTGTCTTCACCGGCCAGGTCCCCAGCCATCTGATCGGCACCGACGCCTTCCAAGAGGCCGACACCACCGGCATCACCCGCGCGGCGACCAAACACAATTACCTGGTGCGCGATGTCGACCAACTGGCGGGCATCATTCACGAAGCCTTCCATATCGCCACCAGCGGCCGCCCAGGTCCGGTGGTCATCGATATTCCTAAGGACATCCAGTTCGCCGACGGCACCTACCTCACCCCGGTCCAGGCCAAGCCCGACCACCGCTATAAGCCGCAGACCCAAGGCGACCCGGCCAAGATCAAACAGGTAGCGGCCATGATCGCGGCGGCGCGCAAGCCGATCCTCTATACCGGTGGCGGCGTCATCAATTCCGGGCCGCAGGCCAGCGAACGTCTGCGCGAATTCGCCCATCTGACCGGCGCGCCCGTCACCTCAACCCTGATGGGCCTGGGGGCCTTCCCGGCGTCTGATCCGGCGTGGCTGGGCATGTTGGGCATGCACGGCACCTATGAAGCGAACAACGCCATGCATGACTGCGATGTCATGGTCTGTATCGGCGCGCGCTTTGACGACCGCGTCACCGGCCTGCTCAGCAAGTTTGCGCCCAACTCCAAGAAAATCCACATCGATATCGACCCCTCGTCGATCAATAAGAACGTGCGCGTGGCGGTGGGGATAGTTGGCGATTGCGGCAGCGTGCTCGGCGACCTGATCGCCGCCTGGAAGGACGCCGGCCACAAGCCTAACCGCGAGGCCCTGAACGACTGGTGGCAAGAAAT
>CAISYT010000088.1 GCA_903889785.1 uncultured Caulobacterales bacterium | reverse complement strand
GCCGGGTCCTGGCCAGCGGCCGGGGTCGGCGGAGGACCGCCGCTGTTGTTGATCAGGATATCGACGGGCCCGAGGGCTTTTTCGATGGCTTCGATCCTGGCCGGGATGATGCTGCGGTCGGAAAGGTCCCATGGCAGGGCGATGGCCTTAGCACCGGCGGCCTCGATGGCCGCGACCGTCTTGGCCAGACCTGCCTCGCTGCGGGCGGCGACGGCGACATTGACCCCTTCGCGGGCCAGACCGATGGCCATGGCTTGCCCCAGGCCGCTGCTGGCACCCAGCACCAGCGCAGTCTTGCCTGAAATTCCCAGATCCATGGTCTCAACCCTCGCTTGAGCCGCGTCTCGTTCGTCGGCTTGCATGACCGGTCTAGGCGATCAGTCGGGGTGCCTTCAAGCTCAACTTGTCGCGGTGGGCGACGGGGCAGAGGTCGCTGGGGCAGAGCGACTCTCCACCACCTTGGCGGCTTGGAGCGCGGTCACGGCCTCATCCGTCAGCCCCAAGACCTCGGTCAGTACGCGGCGCGTGTCGTAGCCCAGCGGTGGCGGCGCGGTCTGGGCCCCCGCAGGGGTCTTCGATAGGCGGATCGGGCAGGCGACGCCGGCTACGGACCCGAGTTCTGCATGGGGCAGGTCAATGCGCAGTCCGCGGTGGATGACCTGCGGATCGGCGAAGACTTGCGACACTGTATTGACCGGGCCAGCCGGAACGCCCGCCGCCGTCAGGCGCTGCAGCCAATACGCCACGGGCTGTTGGGCAAAACCGGCCTGCAGCTGGGTGATCAGGGCGGCTCGGTTGGCAATTCGTGCTGAATTGGTGGAAAAATATGGGTCGGACGCCAGATGCGGCAGGTCCATGGCTACACAGAGCCGAATGAACTGACCATCGTTGCCAACCGCCACGGCGATGTCGCCATCGGCGGCTGTGAAGCTCTGATAGGGGACGACGGTGGGGTGCGCGTTGCCGTAACGCGTTGGGTTACGGCCGGTCGCAAAAAAGCTCAACGCTTGGTTGGCCAGGGTCGCCACCTGAACATCGAGCAAGGCCATGTCGATGTGCTGGCCCTGGCCGGTGCGGTCGCGGTGGCGCAGGGCGGCCTGGATCGCATTGGCGGCATAGAGGCCGGTCATCAGGTCGGTCACAGCCACCCCGGCCTTCATCGGCGGGCCGTCGGCCTCGCCGGTCAGGCTCATCAGTCCGCCCATGGCCTGGATGGCGAAATCGTAGCCCGGGCGGGCGGCATAGGGCCCATCCTGGCCAAAACCTGTGATCGAGCAATAGACCAGAGCGGGATTGGCGGCCGAAAGGCCGGCGTAGTCGAGCCCGTATTTCTTCAGCGCCCCAACCTTGAAGTTCTCCACCACAACATCACACTTGGTCGCTAAGGCGGTGACAAGTTTGCCGCCCTGGGGTGAGGCTATGTCGATGCAGACCGAGGCCTTGCCGCGATTGGCGGCCATGTAATAGGCCGCCTCCTTTGCACCCTCGCCCTCGAAATAGGGTGGCCCCCAGGCGCGGGTCTCGTCGCCCTCGCCAGGACGCTCAATCTTGATGACGTCGGCCCCAAGGTCGGCCAGCAGTTGGGTCGCCCATGGCCCTGCCAGCACACGGCTGAGGTCTAGGACGCGAACGCCTTCCAACGCTCGCGGCATGCCAGAGCCTGCGCTCAACTGAAGGCCTGCAGACCGGTCTGTGCCCGCCCCAGGATCAAGGCGTGCACGTCGTGGGTGCCCTCATAGGTGTTGACGACCTCGAGGTTGCACATGTGGCGCATGATGTGGAACTCGTCCGAGATTCCATTGGCCCCGTGCATGTCGCGCGCCTCGCGGGCGATGGCCAGCGACTTGCCAGCGCTGTTGCGCTTGATGATCGAGATCATCTCCGGCGAGGCCTGACCTTCGTCGAGCAGCCGGCCCACGCGGAGACAGGCCTGAAGGCCAAGGGCGATCTCTACCTGCATCTCGACCAGCTTCTTCTGGTACAGTTGGGTCGCTGCCAGCGGACGTTTGAATTGTAGCCGCTCCATGCCGTAGCGCTGGGCGGCGAGCCAGCAGAACTCAGCTGCGCCCAGGGCACCCCAGGCAATGCCGAAGCGGGCCTTGTTCAGACAGCCGAACGGGCCGGAAAGGCCCGAGACGTTGGGCAAGAGCGCATCTTCCGGCACCAGGCAGTCCTCAAGGACGATCTCGCCGGTCACGGAGGTGCGCAGGGCCAGCTTGCCCTCGATCTTTGGGGTGGAGAATCCCTGTGCCCCACGTTCGACGATGAAGCCGCGGATTTTGTCGTCCAGCTTAGCCCACACCACGGCCAGGTCGGCGATCGGGGCGTTGGAAATCCAGGTCTTGGCGCCATTCAGGCGATAGCCGCCGGCCACCTTGTCGGCGCGGGTGATCATGCCGCCAGGATCAGAACCGTAGTTGGGTTCAGTGAGGCCAAAGCAGCCGATCAATTCGCCGCTCACCAGCTTGGGCAGGTATTTGCGCTTCTGCTCTTCAGACCCGAAGGTGAAGATCGGATGGATCACCAGTGAGGACTGGACGCTTAGCGTAGAGCGGTAGCCGCTATCGACGCGCTCGGCCTCGCGCGCCACCAGGCCATAGGCGACGTGGCTCGCTTCCGACCCGCCATATTCGGCCGGCAGGGTGACGCCCAGCAAACCCATGGCCCCCATCTGGGGGATCAGGTCCCGATCGACGGTCTCATGGCGATTGGCCATCAGCACCTTGGGCTGGAGCTCGCCCTGGAAATAGTCACGCGCCGCATCACGGATCATCCGCTCTTCGTCGGTCAATTGGGCTTCGATGCGGAAGGGATCGGTCCAGTCGAAGGGCGCAAACTCGGCCATGTTTCTTGTTCTCCTTGGTGGTGGACAGCCTAGCGCAAGCCTAGCCATCCCGGCAGATATATCGGACAAGGTTTTTGGAAAAGGGTCGCAGTTCTCGACTCGTGCGGGCAGGCCCTATCGCCGGCCCAAGTCTAGTGAGAGTGCTCAGAGGATGCGGATCGGTCCAACCGATCGGCATTACGCATTGATCGATCAGGTGCCAGCGGTGCGCCGGTTCGTCGACGGGGTGCTGACCGATGCGCCCGGAAACGAACGCTTTATCGGAAATCCTGATCAGCCCATTTGAATTCATCGCAGCGGGAGCCTTGGTGTGACGCATTAAAGTGTCGTCGGCCCACTTCCCCCGGGGGATGAAACTGTGGCAATTCGTGTCGTGTTGAGGGTATTGGTCAGCCCGCATTCTTCGACCGTGAAATGAAATGCCCATTGGGAGCGCCCGATGGGTAGAGAAAAGATACTTTTAAGAACGCTATGCCGGCGGCGAGGGGATCGCTTTCCGGCTAGGATGAGGAAACAACAATGTCTATTCGCAAATGGTCATTCGTCACCGCCTCGGCGGTCGCCATGCTCGCCGCTGGTAGCGCCATGGCGCAGCAAACCGCGGCAGCGGCTGGTACGTCCGTGGAGGCCGTGGTGGTCACCGGCTCTCGTCTGGCGGCCACGGGCTTCACCGCCCCGACGCCTGTTTCTGTGTTGGGATCGGCGCAACTTGAGGCGCGCGCTATTGCCTCAGTCGGCGAAGCTGTGGCCGAACTCCCGTCGTTCCGGCCCGGTGGTCAATCGCAGGCTGGCGGTGGCACCTTCACGACGGGGCAAAACCTCCTGGATCTGCGCGGCCTTGGTGCGACGCGGACGCTGATTCTGGTCGATGGTATTCGGCCCACCCCGAACAACGTGCCCGGTACCTTCGACACCAACATGCTGCCTTCTTCCTTGATCGACCGGACGGAAGTGGTAACCGGCGGCGCTTCGGCCGCCTACGGCTCCGACGCTGTGGCCGGCGTGGTCAACTTCATCCTCAAGGATCGGATGAATGGCTTCCGGGGTAATATCCAGTATGGCATCTCGCAGGCCAATGACGCTAAGCAGGTCAGCGCCAGCCTGGGCTACGGCCACAATTTCATGGACGACCGCCTGCATCTCATCGTCGGTGGCGACTACGACAAGCAGGATCCCACCGGCACGATTTACAGCCGCGATTGGGGCAAGTCCGAACCCGGTATCGTCAACCTGACGACGCGGCCCGTAGGCATTCCGGCCAATATCGTTGGAATGTCCTCGGAATACAAACTTGCCGCCGGCGGCTTGATCACCAGCTGTGTGCGCGGCACGACGATCCTGACGGCGACCTGCCCGCTGAACGGAACGACCTTCACCTCTTCGGGTGCACCGACACCGTTCCTGTACGGAACCCTGGTTGGCTCCAACACCATGAACGCGCCGGCGGGAGCCGCGCCCGGCGTTGGTAACTATGGGACCAGCCCGATCCGCGCCTATCGGATGCGGGCCGGCGGCGAGCACAAGTCCTTTCTGGGCCGCGCCACCTACGACCTGAGCCCCAACACCACGGTGTGGGGCCAGTTCATGTACGGCGAATATCAAGTGTCGTCGTTTGGCAACCTGCGGGTCCGCAACGATAATCAGATCTATATCGACCGCACCAACCCGTTCATTCCGGCTGCGACTGCGGCGGCCATGGATGCGCAGGGCATTACCCAGATCCGTATGAACCGCGTGCTGGGCGAAGTTGGCTCGGCCATTGTCATGAATAACGACAAGACCAAGCAGTTCATCGTCGGTGCCAAGGGCACCGTCTTTGGCGACTGGAAGTGGAACGCGGCCGCTGTCACGGGACAGTCCGACTTCGTCTATGACGTTGATGGCTTGCCGCTGCTCAACAATTTCTACGCTGCGATTTACGCGGTCAAGGATTCCTCGGGCAAGATCGTTTGCGGTCCGATGGCGAGCAACCCGAACCGCACGTTTCTGACCGCCGCCCAGCAGGCCCTGGTGACTCCGAACTGCGTGCCGATCAACCTGTTCGGCGACGGTTCTATCACGCCGGATGCCGTCAAATACTTCCTGCCCGGCCGGCAGATTCAGAACACGACCTTCAAGCGCGACTCCGCCAACGTCAACCTTTCGGGCGAGCCCTTTATGCTACCGGCTGGTCCGCTTTCGTTGGCGGTCGGGGCCGAATGGCACAAGGATCAGGTAACGGTCAGTGTTGATGCTCAGACCGAAGCCATGTCACGCGCTCAGGCTTGGTTCGCGGTCAATCCGCTGCCCGGTGCCGGCGAAATCTCGGCCAAGGAAGCCTATGCGGAAGCTGGCCTCCCGATGTTCAAGGACCTGCCGCTGATCAAGGCGCTTGACCTTAATGCTGCCGTACGTCGGACCGATTATTCGACCTCAGGCGGCGTCACGACCTGGAAGTTCGGCGGCACCTGGGACGTCAACGACAGCCTGCGGTTCCGCGCAACACGCTCGCGCGACATCCGGGCCCCCAACATCACCGAACTGTTTATTCGCGGCAACGACAGTAACGGCATCCGGACCAACCCGGTTACCAACGTCAGCGCCCAGCTCAATGGAT
>CAISYT010000087.1 GCA_903889785.1 uncultured Caulobacterales bacterium | reverse complement strand
GGCCGGCAGCAGCTTCCACAGAGTCGGATCGCGCCGCGCCGCGCTGGCGAGTACGCCCTCCACCGGACCCTCCTGAGACTCCGCCTGGGCTAGATCCGGCGCAGAATCCCGCAGCAGGAAGACCACCGCCGGAAACGGGATCAGCAGGATCAAGGCCCCCATCGTCAATCTAGCCGTCTGCCAGCCATCGGCCTCGATGATGGCCCGAACCAGCTGAACCATCACGACCGACCCAATGCCGCTGCCGAGTCCGATGGCTAAGCCGATGGCCATGCCGTGCCGGCTGCGGAACCAGCCGACCAGGATTTTGGAATAGGGCACCAGCCCGCAGGCGGTGGCGCCAACGCCGAGCAAGGCGTAGATGGCGTAGAGCTTGATTAGGGTGTCGGCAAAAGCCAGGGCGGCGTTGGCGACCGCGAAGGCGAGGAGGCCCGCCAGCAGCACGCGCTTGCCTCCGATCCGGTCACAGAGCCGACCGCACACGGGATTGGCTAGGGCCGCGCAGGCCGCGCAGATGGTCAGGGCCAGCGAGACCTCGGCACGGGTCCATTCGAACTCTCGCGCCAGGGGCAGCATGAACAGGGAAAAGGTCGAGAAGACCATTGGCCCGAAGGTGAAACTCACGCCTAGGCAGACAGTTAGGCCCGCGACCAGCTGTTCGCGCCTCATCGCTTCGGTGAAGATGAGGCTCCCTGCGGCCCGACCCTGGCGGTGTCTGGAAGAGGCCGGAATGCGCATGTTCCGGACCATCGCACCCGCCCCTCGCATTGGCAACACAGCCGGAACTGACAGGTTAAGTCAGCGAGCGCGAAATCGCCCCTACCCCACCCTGAAGTTCAGGCCGCCACGGTAGCCGCCGCCCACGCCTGATAAGCGCCGGCCCTCAGAATGCGAAGGCCAGGCCGGGGGAAAGTTGCCGTCGGACTGACAGCGGCTCTCTCAGCCTGCTTACGGCCGCAACCGGATAACTGTTAGCGTTAGACTGTCAGCACCCTCTCACTCGACCCTGCTAACAGTCCTGTTCAGACGCTCTTGAGGTCGGTGGCGCTGGTGCCCCGGTTCGCCACCAAAATAACGGCCGCGATTCCGGCGACAATGACCACAGGAAGCATGGCGAGGAGCACCTGGCTCGCTGACCATCCTGCGGCCCTCAATTCCCCGGCAACAATAGGACCTATGATTGATCCGAAGCGACCTACCGCCACCGCGGCGCCCGCACCAGCCGCCTTAGCAGAAGAGGGATAGAGGAGGGGCGAAAAGCCGTAGAGTGCGTACTGGACGCCGAGCACCAGAAATCCCGCCGTGCCGGCAGCGATCACAAGTGGCGACAGAGTTTGGGAGTAACCTAGTCCGAGGACGCTTAGTGCTAGCGCGATATAGGCGGCCATGAAAGCCCGTCCATAGCCGAATCGGTCGACGCTAAGCCCGATGAGAACTGCGCCGATGACTCCGGCCACATTGAACGCCATGGCAGCGTTCGCGCCGTCCGTAACCGCGAAGCCCTTCGCCACAACCAATGACGGCAGCCAATTGAGCAGCAGGTAGACGACGATCAGCGTCAACAGGTTAACCGACCAAAGCAAGAGCGTTCGGACAGCCCTTCCTTCTCCGAAGAGCAGAGACAGGATCGGTGCGCGCTTACCTGAATGGCGGACAAGCGTTTCCGGCAGCAGCCAGAGGATTGCGGGAACGATCGCTAACGGCAGGATTCCACCGACGACGAAAATCGTTCTCCAATCCATGGCCGATCCACCGAGGCTGGCCGCCAGCGCCACACACGCGCCGCCGAAGGGAATGCCACAGAACATCACGCTTGTGATGAGGCCGCGCTTCGCTTGGCTGCTGATCTCGGAGGCGATGGCTATGAGATTGGGCATCGCCGCGCCAAATCCTACTCCGGCTAGAACGCGGGCAGCGAGCAACGGCTCATAGGCCGATACCGTTGCGGTCCAAAGCGAGCAAATGCCAAACGCGGTTACTGCGACAGTTAGCACGGGCTTACGGCCGACCCGATCAGCCAGCCAGCCGCCAACAAATGCGCCAATAGCCAACCCCACCATCGCGGCGCTTGCTGCCATTCCTTGTTGAGAAGGGGTCAACATAAGCGCCTTGACCAAAGACGGCGCGGCGACGCCAAAGGCCTGAAGGTCG